>JAHFEW010000158.1 GCA_023248215.1 Nitrospira sp. | reverse complement strand
AAAACCCGATTAGATTTGGCTGCCAGAGCCGTGATTCAGAATGATAAATCCAAGCACCTCGTCTTACGCGCCGTGAAGGACGGTCTATTTCAACAGGTCTTCACCGGCGCTGCTCCCTGACAGCCTTCGTCGCACCAGGTACTGCAGCAGCGCGTCGGCCGAGAGGAGTCCCGGTCCATGCAGAACGAGGTACAGGAAGAGAATTCCCCAATAGAATGCCTCTTGCAGCGCAGCCTCGGATAGCTGTCCATACGAGAGCGCGGCGACGATGTTGAGCCCGAAGAGAGACAGCGCCGCCCATCGTCCGGCCAGACCGATCGCCAGCAGGAACGATCCGCCTAACTCGACGGCAGTGGATAAATACGCCGCGATCTCGGGCGGCAGGACTGGCACATCGTAAACCATGGTGAAGAGCATCACGGTGGACATCCAGCTGGAGAGTTTGACCATGCCGCCTTTCCAGAAGATATGCGCCAGATACAGACGCACGGACAGGTCGAAGACCGGAATCAGCGATTCCAGGATTCGGATCCCGCGACGGTAGGCGGAGACGGCGAGCGGCATTGTGCGTGTCAGAAAGCCGGCATCGTGTGTCATGAGGTCTCCTTCACGGAAAAGCCGCTGATCAGACTCAGGTTCAGCACGGTGGCCCACAAGCGCTGAAAATCGAACTCGAGGTCAGACTCGATCGCTATCCATTCAACCGACGCCAGATCGGCTCCTTGCGACAGGGCCTCAAGCATCAGATAGTCCGGTTTGGCTAGGGGCGTGACCTGGACCTTCCCACACACTCGTGTCACGACGACGCTGGTCTCCTCCTCCGGAAGCGGCAGGTCGACGACTTTGTCTGCGGGCGCGTCCGGTTGCAGCGCCAGCCAGACTCGATGGACCGGGATGGGGAAAGACAGGAGTCGGGTCGCCTCATGGAATCGGACTGTCACACGAGACGAATCGACCGATGCGATGGCCTGGATGTGCTCCTGGGAAACCGGCGTTGAATCCGCTGCCTGATGGATCTCATGGCAGGCCCATTCCAGCCGCGCCAATTCCACCAACAAAGAGGAAACCTGTAATTCGTGGAGAAACACAGAAAGATGGCGCCCGTAGGTAAACAGATCGCCGCTGGTCGAAGGATGCCTCCTGATATACCCTCGCGCCACGATTCCGAAATATTGTTCGCCGACGAACCGATGCAGCACCGGATAGGTGATCTTCAGCACCTGAACATAGTTGTTCCGAATCAGGCGGCGGTAGAGCGCCACACTTCGCAGTGCCGACGCTTCCGGCGCGATCATCGTCACAACGGCCTGAGGCCATCCCTCCGTCACCGCTTCGGCAAATGCGCGTTGCGTTTCACAAAGCCGCGGCATGGCACCCTCCAAGAATGGCGCCTGCTTGTTTGGCTTGATCCACCAGCACAACAAGCGGCGGCATGTTGGTATCCCATTCAATCAGCGTCGGACGCGGGCCGAAATGGTCGATCGCCCACTGGTACAGGCTCCAGACCTCTGGGTACACCACCTGGCCGTGCGTATCGACGAGCCATCTGCCGACGCGATCGAAGCCGGCCAGATGGATCTCCCAGACGGCCTGGGCGGGAATGGCCCTCAACACATCGAGAGGGTCGAGGTGAAAGTTGACGGCGTTAACGTACACGTTGTTGAGATCGAGCAAGATTCCACAGCCGGTTCTCTGTGCCGCCTTGGCCATGAACTCCCCCTCCGGTACCGTGGAGTCCCGCCAGGTGAGATACCGCGTGATGTTCTCGATCAACAGGGGCCGTTTGAGCGCATCTTGAACTTCCTCAATGCGCGAACAGACATGGTCCAGGCTTTCCGGGGTGTAGGGCAGCGGCAAGAGATCGTTGAAGAAACGACCGCCGACGGAGCACCAAGAAAGATGCTCGGACACGAATGCCGGCTCGAAGCGATCGATCAAACTTTTGAGTTTGTCGAGATGGGCATGGTCGACCGGATCGGTGGAGCCTAACGACAGTCCGACCCCGTGAAAGCTCAGCGGGTACCGTGCCCTGATCCGCTCAAGGATGCGAAGCGGCGCGCCGCCCTCCCCGAAATAGTTCTCCGGATGGGTTTCCATCCAGGCGACCGGAGGGGGCGCTTCCAGGATCTCGCGAAAATGATGCGACCGCAGCCCGATCCCAGCTTGCGCCGGGATCGGGGCGGGGAATTGAAACGACATCGGTGATCGTCCTACATCTTCTTCATCATCATCGATTTCATTTTCGCCAGATCATCTTTGGTGATGGCCAGGACCGTGCCTTTCGCAATCTTCCCGCACAGGCCTTTCGGCAGGAAAACGTAGGAGTCCGGTTCTCCGTCGGTCTTGGCCTGTCCCACGCAGGAATGGAGGCTGGTCTTGACTGCGCAATCGTTCATCCCGGCCTTGGCGACGCCCCCGCAAGCCTCCCAGCCGGAAGGCAGTTCGGGCGCCATTGGAGCGGCAGCCGCCGCCTGGGCTCCTGCCAAGCTCAAGGCAACGAGTAATGCGGAATGCAGAATGGCGTTCTTGTTCGTATTCATGGGGATCTCCTTTTAGATGTGTTCTCGGGTGAATTGACATCGTTGTCGAACCGATTCTCGCCATGCCGGATAGAGCATCACATCATGGTCTCTCCTCCTTTTCTGTGCGGTGGTTCACGCTGGAACGTCTTCCAGTCCTGATGGCCGGAATCCGCCGAGCGATCCGGCTGGAAGCCGGAATCGACTGTCACTGGCTACGCAAGAAACCAGTAGGCCGCTCCGACAGCCATCAGCATCACCACGATGGCCATCGTCTTTTCGTGCCCGCACATCCCTCGCTGCTTCGTACATTGGTTCATCTGACACATAACAGACATCGTCGTGTCCTCCTGTTGTTGGGTTGATCGTGGCACGGTCGATCCGAGTGCATCGTCTTCTCTGCAAGTCGCATGCGGATACGTCCACTTCTAGATCTAACGACACATCCTATCGCTCTCGTGGCTCTGCCGCTGTGAGCTGGCTTACAGTTGCTCTTGTTCTGCCGCAACGTTCTGTCTGCCTCTCGATGCCCTGGTTTTGCGGTTAGCCATAAGAAGAGTAGTGGCGCACGCTCCCTTCCCTCGAAGCCTCCCAGTGAATGCGATGACTCGAAGACCAGGTGTCATGCTTATTCTGTCTCGCACCCGCCGCGCGCAAAAAAGAGGCCTCGATGAATATCGCCGATACTGACCATGCCGACGAGCTTCCCGTGATCGACGACTGGAATACGCCGCAAGTTCTTCAGCCCCATGTAGGAAGCCGCTTCGAGAATGGGTGTCTCCGACGAGACGGTCAGGGGATTGCGGGTCATCATCTCTTCGGTCTTCTTGGCCAGCACCTCTGGATAGCCCTGTTCCATTTCGATGAAGTCGCGGCTATGCACACTATCGTGAATATAGTCGCCATAGTTTGGATACATCGGCAGCATCACATCGCGTAATGTCACGATCCCAAGTAGTTCGTGATTGCCATTGATGATCGGAATCGCGCCACAATGCCGGCTCAACATTTTGACGACAACGTCCCGCACCGTATCCGTCGGTGTAGCTGTCACAACTCCGGTGGACATCACATCACGGATTCGCATGGGACCCTCCCTTTTGTTCAGTCATCGGTCGGGGTGAAACGGATCGTCCCCCCGTCACGACAGTTCTCGTGTCTTCCACCCAAGTGGAGACGCTGCGATGGTCGAGATGGTATTGCGCCTGGCAGGTCTTGCAGCGCACCAGCCAAAGACAGCCATCGGGGTAGTAATCGCACTGGAGCATCGGGACCAGTTCATGGGTTCCGCAATTCGGACAGGGAAGTTGGTGGAGCTGCGTGCGTAAGGCCATGACTGGGTCGTCTTGGATTGTCATGCGATCCCTCCTTTTTCGATTCGCTCGTCGCGTCTCGCGTCACATTCCCCATTGCGTCGGCGATTTCTCTGTTCAGACAGCCACGAGGCGCGGCATGCGGGGGCTGGTCCACATGGCGGATCCGCCGGCGTCGATCGAGCGCTGTCTGTTTTCGAGAATCATCGTATCCACAACATTCCCGCAAAGCAGACAACGGAAGCTATCTACGCACAGATCGCCGTTCGTTCCCTGGAGATCACAAATCTCCTCGCCCACCATCAGACCGTTGCATCGTTCGCACCTCATGACGCACCTCCTTGTGAACTTGTGTCTAGTCTGAGTCTGCGGACAATCCTACCGGCTTGGACGCAATCCTTCTGTAAGGCACCTCACGAGTTGTGAAAGAAAAAGAATGCTCTGCAATGTAAGCCAGCCCACAGATGCATATCGTGCGCGGAGGCTAGAGTGCAGACTCGTGACGGCGTTCGTGCTGTCTCCGCCAAATGAATGAGGCGGAGACAGGCTCATCATTCACTTGTTGTCTTGTGAAAGGAGTCCATCATGTCCAAAGTTGCGATTGTCATTTTGGCCGATACGGAGACCCATGAAGGCCTCGGGCGTGTGGTGAACGCGCTGGAAGCGGTCAAAGAGTTCAAGGATGCCCATGACGATGTCCAACTCATCTTCGACGGCGCCGGCCCGAAGTGGATTCCCGAACTGGAAAAGCCCGATCACAAACTTCACAGCCTCTATGAAGCGGTGAAAGATCGAATCGCCGGAGCCTGTGAGTTCTGTGCGGGGGCCTTCGGCGTGAAGGACGAGGTGGTCGCCTGCGGTGTGAAGCTGGCAGGAGAGTACGAGGGGCATCCGAGCTTCAAGAAGCTGGTGTCACAGGGGTATCAGGTCATTACGTTCTGAAACGAGTGCCCTCAGACGTGCTGTGCGAATGGGAGACTAGGTGGAACTGCCACTGCGACCACCTTTAGTCTCCCATCCTCGCGAGCCTCGTACCGATTAATACACCATGACATGATCCGCCGAGGTAAAGAGCCGCACCATCTTCTCTAAGGGAATGGGTGTGACTGAAGCAGCGACCCTCGCCGGATCGATCTTATAGAGCAGCATCATGGTCTGATTCCCATAGATGTCGATGCCCAGCTTGTTCTTGAGGAAATCGAAGTACTCGCCGTAGTTGTGCGGGACCTGCTCGACCGGCACACTCATTTGTTCGGAGAGGCGCTGCCGTTCACGTTCCGGCAATCCCACACGATCCAGCGCGGTTGACTCAGACCCGACCAAGCGTCTGAACCCGCCGAAGCCTTTGGCCACGGACGTCACGGCGCTCACACCCACCAGAATCGTCACTTGATGGCAGGCCTCGGATGCCGCCCACGCCACAAGGCATAAAGAACCGGAATCACTACCAGGGTCAGAATCGTCGAACTGACCATCCCGCCGATCATCGGCGCGGCAATGCGCTTCATGACGTCGGCGCCGGTTCCGGTCGTCCACATGATCGGGAGCAAGCCCCCCATGATTGCGGCAACCGTCATCATCTTGGGACGAACTCGCTGGACAGCGCCTTCCATAATGGCCTCGCGCAAGTCGTGAGCCGTCGTCATACGGCCTTCGCGCAGCCGCCGCTCATACGCTTCGTCGAGGTAGACCAGCATGACCACACCCGTCTCCGCCGCCACGCCGGTCAGCGCGATGATCCCCACCCACACGGCCACGCTGAGATTGTAGCCCAGATAGTCGAGATACCAGATGGCCCCGATCGCGGCGAACGGTACAGACAGCAACACGATGAGGGATTTGGCCAT
>JAHFEW010000157.1 GCA_023248215.1 Nitrospira sp. | reverse complement strand
CTTAGCGTGTGGGAACACACGTTCGATGTCCGGGCGATCTGCTGCAAGTGCTGGCCGGCCGATTTCGACAAATCCAACGTCATCCGCGCCGGCGTCGAGGCAGAGCTGGCGTAACCAGTCGGCGTCTAGGACGGTCAGAGAGACTGGCTGAGGTCTGGCGTCGTTCTTTTCCTTGTACCGTTGGACAGTGGGGTGGTCAGCGAGCTTCATGGTGAAGGCTCCTTCCAGTAGGACACAAGATTCAGTCCAAGATTGACAGCGCCGTCTCGGCGGTTTGCTTCACCACGTCGGCCGACGTGCCGGCTTTGATCATGACGATCGTGCCCTGCATCATCGTGACCAGGACTCGCGCCAGCGCGCGCGGGTCTTTGTCCTTGGCAAGTTCCCCCTCCTGCTTTGCGCGCGTGAGCAGGTTGAAAAAGGCCTCTTCCATCATCTGTAACCGTCCCGCCACTTTCCGGGCGATATCCTTTTGATGAGGAGCCAGTTCCATTACCGTATTGGTAATCAGACAGCCCCGACGCAGTGGATCAGAGAGGCCGAATTCCAACATGCGCTCGATGAATTGGCGAATCAAAGGGAGCGCAGGCCCAGGCTGCTTCAAGATGGAGATCCCGGTGCCGATGCCGCCGCCGGTGCAATATCGATCCATCGCTTTCAAGAACAGTTCGCGTTTGTCGCCGAAGGTGGCATAAAGACTGCCGCGATTGATATCCATCGCGGACAGCAGGTCTTCCATGGACGTGGCCTCATAGCCCTTGTGCCAGAAGACGTGCATCGCTTTGTCGAGTGCGTCGTCGGGATTGAATTCCTTCGGCCTCGCCATGATCTCTCCTCAATGCCTGGACGAAACATAGCACATTATGGAACGATTGGTCAATAATGAAATATAGCACTGAGTGGCCTGCTGATCGAGTGTGTCTCTGGCGCGTTGTCTAGTTTCTGTGTCAGGAACGAGCTATTGTTACAAAAATACTTCTCACGGAGGGCATCATGGCTGACAAGAAAATCATCGCGGTGGTCGGAGCAACAGGAGCACAGGGTGGTGGGCTGGTTCGCGCGATCGTCAACGATCCGGGGAGCGGGTTCACCGTTCGTGCGCTCACGCGCGATACGCATTCGGAGAAAGCCAAGGCCTTAACGGCGCTTGGAGTTGAGGTGGTCGCGGCGAATTTGGACGATGTCGAGAGTGTGAAGCGGGCGTTTGCCGGTTGTTACGGCGCATTCTGCCTGACAAACTTCTGGGAACATTTTTCTCCAGAAAAAGAACTGGCCCAGGCCAAGGGAATGGCTCAGGCCGCCAAGCAGGCCGCGGTGCAGCATATCGTCTGGTCGACGCTCGAAGACACGCGGCGCTGGGTTCCGCTGAGCGATGGGCGGATGCCAACTCTAATGGGGAAGTACAAGGTGCCCCATTTTGATGCGAAAGGTGAAGCGGATGCAGAGTTCTCCAAATTGGGTGTGCCGACGACCCTGCTGCAGACGTCTTTCTATTGGGACAACATGATCTCCTTCGGCATGGGTCCGAAGAAGGGTCCGGATGGGCAACTGGCGTTGACGCTCCCGATGGGCGACAAGAAGCTGCCGGGTATCGCCGTCGAGGATATCGGTAAGTGTTGTTTTGGAATCTTCACGCGGGGGCAAGAGTTCATCGGCAAAACAGTCGGTATTGCCGGAGAACATCTGACCGGGCAGGAAATGGCCGTGGCCATGACGAAGGCGTTCGGCAAAACGGTTAAGTACAACGCCGTTCCATTTGACGTGTATCGCAAGTTCGGCTTTCCTGGGGCCGATGATCTCGGCAACATGTTTCAGTTCAAGCACGATTTCAATGACGTGTTCTGTGGCCATCGGAACCTGGCCGTCGCGCGTTCGCTCAACCCCGCACTCCAGACATTTGAGCAGTGGCTAGCGAAGAACAAGAGCCGGATTCCACTCGAATCGTAACTTCGGCAGCGAAGGGAAGTCGATCAATGCCGAAAACGTCCGGCCGATCTCAGGCTATCCGCACCCGTTGCAGCTGGGCGGGGGACAAGCCTCATATGATTCGCTACCACGATGAAGAATGGGGCCGGCCGGTCCATGACGACCGCACGCATTTTGAAATGCTCTTACTGGAAGGCGCGCAGGCTGGTCTGACGTGGGACACGATCTTACGGCGGCGCGACGGGTATCGGGAGGCCTTTGCGGGGTTCGATCCCGAGAAGGTCGCGCGATTCACGGCCAAGACGAAAGCTGTGCTGCTGAAGAATCCCGGCATCATCCGCAACCGGCTGAAGATCGAGTCGTCGGTGACGAACGCGCAGGCGTTTCTCGCCGTGCAGAAGGAATTCGGCTCGTTCGATGCCTACGTGTGGTCGTTCGTCGGCGGGGAGCCGATCGTCAATCGCTGGAAGCGGATGAAAGATGTTCCTGCCACGAACGTCGTGAGTGATACGTTGTCAAAAGATCTCAAGAAGCGCGGTTTCCGATTCGTCGGCAGTACGATCATGTACGCATATATGCAGGCGATTGGAATGGTGAACGATCACACGACGGACTGTTATCTCAGCCGGACGCGCATTCGGTAGAACGGGACACGCGCTGCCATCAGTTCTGCTTCGGATCGGCTTCACATGAATCCATGGCCGCATCGGGCGAGATCAGCACGGGCTGTCGTAAGCCTTCCGGTTTTCGAAGTGCGGCACGAAACGTCCCGGCCTGTCCCTGTGGTGAAGGATCGACCAGGCCAGCTCATGAACAGCAGTTTCCAAAAACTCAGAATGTTTCGGTTGTTCCATCTCTGGTTTGTTTAGTTTCTTTGGTTTGTCTGGTTTCCCTCTCCGCCAACCAAACGAACGAAACAAACAAGAGAAACGAAATGAACCAGCACGCCCCGCTCCTCTCGCCTGTCCCGCTAGGCTCGCAGGTCTCGCACCTCCCCATGAGTGGAGCGTGATTTCTTTTGGGGAACAGGGTATTCTGCGGCGGTTAGAATCGATCCTTGTCTGATCTGAAGACATCATGTCGCTTCATCCTGATTTTCCAACCTCACCGTATGCGCCGCTTGTCCCTGCGCAGCGGTGGTTTCCCGCCGATGAAGCGCTTCGTAGCACCGCCTACGAGAAGCTGTTGCCGCCGCTCGTGGCGAACGTGCGTGAGGAAGTGTTTGCGTGGCGCGAGAAGGGCTACCTCGGCGCATCTGCGACGTCAGGGGCCTTGCTCCGGCACTGGTTCGAAACCGAGCATCTGATCGAAAACGCCGACGGGTCGCTTTCCCCCTTCCGTTACTATTACGCCCAGCGCGAAGCGGTAGAGACGGTGATCTGGCTGTTCGAGGTTCGCCGCGCTCGCGACAAATACGATCTGCTCCGGTTCGATGCATCGGGTGCGGTCTCGTCGGGCATGTTCGATGAAGACTGGCCACGCTATGTATTAAAGATGGCCACAGGGGCAGGGAAAACCAAGGTTCTTTCCCTCCTCATCGCGTGGAGCTTCTTCCACAAGCTCTACGAGGCGGAGTCCGCGCTTTCGCGCAATTTCCTCGTCATCGCGCCGAACATCATCGTGCTCGACCGTCTGCGGGCCGACTTCGACGGTCTCAGGATTTTCTTCAACGACCCGATCTTGCCCGGCAACGGGCACGAGGGACGCAACTGGCGAGACGACTTTCAGCTCACCCTCCACATCCAGGACGACGTGCGCGTCGTCCGCGACACCGGCAATCTGTTCCTGACCAACATTCATCGCGTCTTTCTCGGTGAGGTTGCCGACCCCTCGCTGGAGGACGACGATCTGCGCGAGTACTTCCTCTCTCCATTCGGGGCGAAGCCTATCGGCAAAACCACCGACAGTAAGACCGACCTCGGAGAGATTGTCCGCGAAGTGGAGGAATTAGCCGTCTTTAACGACGAGGCGCACCACATTCACAACCCAAAGATGGCCTGGTTCAAATCCATTCAGGACATTCACCACAAGATGTTGCAGAAGGATCGCCGCCTAGCCTTACAAGTGGATGTCACCGCGACACCGCGTCACGACAACGGGGCGATATTTGTCCAGACGGTCTGTGACTATCCGCTCGTCGAAGCCATTCACCAGAATGTTGTTAAACATCCCGTCCTTCCCGACGCAGCCAGCCGTGCCAAGCTTCAGGACCGTAAGAGTGCCCTCTTCACGGAAAAATACACCGACTATCTCGGGCTTGGCATCGAAGAGTGGAAGAAGAGCGCCGCCGAGCATCAGCCTCTCGGAAAGAAAGCCGTCCTGTTTGTCATGGTGGACGACACCCGCAACTGCGACGACGTGGGCGCGTATCTTCAAAAAATCTGTCCCGACCTGCAAGATGCCGTGCTAGTCATCCACACCAAGAACAACGGCGAAATCTCCGAAACGGCATCAGGCAAGAAGAAGGAGGAACTCGAACTCCTCCGTAAACAGTCCAACGAAATCGATTCATGGAAATCCCCCTACAAAGCCATCGTCTCCGTCCTCATGCTCAAGGAGGGCTGGGACGTGCGCAACGTCACCGTGATCGTTGGGCTCCGGGAATACAGCGCCGAGAGCAAAATTCTCCCGGAGCAAACCCTGGGGCGAGGCTTGCGTCGGATGTATTTCGGCACGGACGCGAAGGAAACCGTGTCTGTTATGGGCACCCCCGCGTTCATGGAGTTCGTCGAATCCATCCAGACCGAGGGCGTCAGCTTCGAGCACGTCCCGATGGGCGGTGGTTCGACACGCCAGGACTCGCTCATTGTTGAAGTGGATATCGACAACCCGGAAAAGAATCTTGACGCGCTCGACATTCCACTTCCCAAGCTCACCCGCCGCTTTCATCGCGACTTCAAAGATCTCGACGCGCTCAACCCGGCGGCCTTAGGCAACAAGCGGCTGCCTCTGAAACCATTCACGCCGGAGGAGACACGCGAGATCGTCTTCAAAACGATGCTCGACTCGGAGATCCATCACACCATCCAGCTCGACGGTTCCGGCCCTGCCGACTACCGCTCCGTTGTGGCATTCTTTGCGCGCCAATTGCTCAAAGACCTGCGGCTCGTCGGCGGCTACGATGTGCTCTATGGAAAAGTGAAAACCTTTCTGCGCGACGATCTGTTCGCCGAGTCACCGGTGAACCTCGAAGACCCCGTGGTGCTCCGCAATCTCTCCGAGTCGGAGGTCGGCAAAGTCTTGTACGACTCCTTCAAGGCCGCCATCAACGCCCTGACCATTCAGGAGACCGGCACGACGCACATCGAAGCCCGGATTCGCCTGCGCGAGACACGCCCTTTCCGCACCGACCACCGCCCGTTCCTCGCGGCTAAGAAATCCATTTTTACCAAAACCGTCGGCGAGGCCCAGTCCGGCGGCTTCGAGCTGTCGTTCGCCGCCTTTCTGGAATCCGCGAACGACGTGGCGGCATTTGCCAAGAACTACCTCGCGGTCGGATTCAAACTCGACTATGTGAAAGCAGACGGCGACCTCTCCAACTACCAGCCGGATTTCCTCTGCCGCACCACCGACGGCGTGGTCTGGATCATCGAAACCAAGGGGCGCGAAGAACTCGATCTGCCGCAGAAGATGGTCAGGCTCAAGCAGTGGTGCGCCGACGCCACTGCCGCCGAGGACAACGGCCAGCGTTACGATTTCGTCTTCGTGGACCAGGCTGGTTTTGAAAAACACACGCCGGGCACCTTTGCCGCGCTCACCGCGAGTTTCACCGAGTACA
>JAHFEW010000026.1:19365-49620 GCA_023248215.1 Nitrospira sp. | reverse complement strand
TCCTTCATATTGCGAGAGACCGGATTCGTCAGTGGATTGACGAAAGGTGTGGGCGCAGGAAGAATGAGGAGAGTCTCTGCCGAATGGTCAACCCTGCGGAGCGGGAAGCGTCAGCGTGAAGACCGAGCCCTTGCCGACTTCGCTCTCCACGGAAATGGACCCGTGATGGGCCTCCGCAATTTCCTTGACGATGGGAAGGCCGAGACCGTGGCCGCCTGAATCCCTCGCGCGAGCCGGATCGGTCCGGTAAAAACGCTCAAAAAGAAGCGGAAGATGCTCCTGGGCTATTCCTTGGCCCGTATCCAGAACGGCCACGCGAACCGCGTCCCGCGAACCGCTCAAGCGCATCGTCACGGTTCCGCCGGGATCCGTGTAGCGCAAGGCGTTATCCAACAGATTGATGAACACTTGTTTCAAACGCTCCGCATCGCCGAGCACGGGTCGAACCGGTTCCTGTTCCAGCACCAGCCGGATGCGCCGATCCTCGGCCACCGGCGTCAGGTCGTCGATCAACTCACGCAGCAGCGGCTCGAGCGCGAGGGGGACCAGTTCCACGGGCGGCCTGTCGCCGGAGAAGCGGGCCAGGGTCAGGAGAGATCTCGTCAGGACGATCAGACGCTGCACCTGTTCGAGGTTGGAGACCAGCACCTCCCGATACTCCTCGGCGGAACGCGAGCGCTGTAATGCCACCTCCAGGTTTCCTTGAATCACGGTCAACGGCGTCTTCATCTCATGCGCGGCATAGTCCACGAATCGCCGCTGGCTCTCGGATGCCCTCTGCAAGCGGTCAAGCATGGCATTGAATGCCTGGGCCAGCCGCTCGAATTCCTCAAACGGCGCATTCAGGTTGACCCGCGATCGCAAGGCCGATTCGGAGATGCTCTCGGCGGTGCGACTCAGCACCTCGACGGGAGTGAGCACTTTGCGGGCCAGCCAGCCACTGCCGAACCAGGAAGCGGCCAGGACGGCCACGGACCCCAGCATGAGCAGGCCCGTGAGGCTTCTGAGTGTTCTGCGGAAAAAGGCCAGCGACGCCTCGGCTTGGAGCAGGTATTGAACCTCGTCCTGCTGCCGGATCGGAACGAAGACCTGGCGAACCGACGCGCCTGAGGTCGTCTCGATCGTCTCATACACGACCTCTCCGTTTCTGCCCCGTTCCAGCACGGTTGCATCCACGGAGGGCCTCGGCACCACGGCGCTGCCTTGCCAGACGACCGTCCCGTCCAACGCCAGGACATGGACCGAATGCGACACCTCCCGCAATTCCTGCATCCGCTCGTCGGCCAATTGAGTGCCTCTCGGCACGACGATCTCATGGTCCGAACGCTTCAACAATTCAGGCCGCTGTTCGATCAACTCGGCAAGGGTGTCGGCGAAGCTGAGCAGCCGGCCGTCTACGTATTGCCCCAGGAGGCTGTGAAATCCCGTATACACCAGCATACTGAAGACGATGAGCAGGGCGGCGATGAGCGCCACCGTATAGAGCCGGAACTGGGCACGAAAACTCCTCACTCGTCCCCCTCCAGCTTGTACCCCACCCCGCGCACGGTAGCGATCAGCGGCGCGGTGAAATCCCGGTCGATCTTGACCCGCAAGGAGCGGATATACACGTCCACCACGTTCGTCATCGGGTCATAGTTGAGGCCCCATACCCGTTCCAAAATCGCCGTCCTCGTCAGCACGATGTCCCGGTTCCGCAATAGATACTCCAACAGGGCGAACTCCTTGCTCGTCAGCACGATCTCTTTCCCGGCACGCCACACCCGGCGCGAAGCCGGATCCATTTCCAGATCCTTCGCCTTCAGGCGGCTGCCGGCATGCGGCCCCCCTCGCCGGAGCAGGGCCCTGATCCGCGCCACCAATTCCGTGAACGCGAAGGGCTTCGTCAAATAGTCGTCCGCGCCGGCATCCAGGCCGGCCACCTTGTCTTCCACGGAATCGCGGGCGGTCAGAAGCAGGATCGGCGTCCGGTTTCCCTTCGTCCGGAGCCGCTTGCAGAGCGTCAGGCCGTCCAGCTTGGGCAACATCACATCGACGATCAACAGGTCATAACTTTCATCGGTGGCCAGGATCAGCCCCGTCTCGCCGTCGGCCGCCGTTTCAACCGTATGTTGTTCTTCCTGCAGGCCCTTGCAGAGGAACTGCGCTAGGTCGGCGTCGTCTTCGATGACCAGAATACGCATGATGCTCCTCGTTTCGATGGCGGCAGACCACCGGCACAATGGCTCACTGCCGTATGAGCGCATCTCATTGTCGCCGATCAGATATAACGATCAGAACAGGAACACACCAGCCTTTTCCTTCTCCATGAAGGCTTCTTCCTAGAGGCTTCATCCCAGCTTCATCTTCGGCTGTTATGAAGTAGGTGCGCCCCCGGAAGCCATCTAGCCACGGAGGTGACATCCATGTTGTTGATGCCGTTTCTCCATCCGGCGCTGCTGGTGCTCACGGTGATGCTGCTGGTTACCGGCTCCGCAATGATGAAACTGACCGCGGAAGAATTCTTCGGATAAAGCTGTCTCCAGAAATACTGAGCAGACGGGCGACTGCCGAAGTAAGGGGCCGCATAAACCAGGACGGCCCCTTCTGAGTCATCACCGCATTCAGTGCAGGGTCGACCGGTTACTCAAACGACAGCGCGCTCGACCGCACCACCTGCGTCAGCCCCCACAACAAAAAGAGGCCATAAACCGTCCCGAAGAACCAGGGGAAGCTAATGGCCCGATGCGCCCACCACTGACGATGTTGTCGGAATGCCCAGGAAGGCTCAAAGAGGCGCGGCTCATTGGTCTCATCCACAATCGTTTCACGATGTTCGCGCAACCGGTAGAGGCTGCTCACCGGTTTCCGTTCCCGCCAATCCGGCATGGCTTCGATCCCCCGCAGCTGCCACTCCCACAAGGCATTCTGCCCCGAGAACCGACCCAGCACGATCGCCATCTGCACACTCATGAGAATCCCGATCACGCTCAACAGCACGATGACGAGGGTAAAGGGCACGGCCGGCGATTCTCGCGACACCAGCAGCCCGATCACGGCGACGAAGATCGAATTGGCCGTGAGGTAATCCGACAGCATGGTGTGATAGTCCCGGACACCGGAGGTCCAGAGCGTCAGCAGGTGATCGTAGGTGGACTCCAATGTGTCGCGATCCTGAGGCATGATCTTAGCCGGCTACGGAAAAACCATGTGAGCACGACGGAACTTTACTGGTCCGCTCGTCTGGGACAACAGGAGAACGCCACGCAGGATGCTCAAAAAGACCGTCCAGCAAGGCCGCAGCAAGTGAAGAGGCGAGGCGTACGCTTCGGTACGTTGAGCCTCTGAGCGCGGCAAGAACGACGCTGGCGGTTTTTTTGAGCATCCTGCTAGAGTCCATGGCTGGACTGCCCATTCAGTCGATACGCATTGCGCAGGTATTGCCCCACCATGCGCTGCGTGTTGAAGAAGGCCCCGTTGATCGCAATGGCATGTTTCATGATTTCAATGAATCCTTCCCGGTGCTGATAGAAACAGGGCATCACCTGACGTTCGAGCTTGTCGTAGAGCGCTGCCGCATGGCAGGCGTCCAGATCCGATGATGGCGTGGGACAGACCTCGACTTTTTCGCCGATCGACCAGCCCGTGATCCCCTCGATGTGCCCCTCGACCCACCAGCCGTCCAACACGCTCAGACTCGGGACGCCGTTCATGGCGGCCTTCATGCCGCTGGTGCCGGACGCTTCCATCGGCGGCAGCGGCGTGTTCAGCCACACATCCACCCCGGCACAGAGCAGACGGGCCAGCGTCATGTCGTAATTGGCCAGATACGCCACGGACAACAGTCCGCGCATCTCGTGAAGGCGATAAATCATCTCCTTGCCGACCTGATCTTGGGGATGCGCCTTGCCGGCAAAGACGAATTGAATCGCGCCCACCTCTTTCGCCAGCCGTTGCAGCCGTTCGATATCGTGAAAGACCAGCATTCCTCGCTTGTACGCGGTGGCACGGCGGGCGAAGCCGACGGTGAGGACATCGCGATCGAATCCCGCATTGGTTTCGCGATTCACCTCATCCACCAACGCCAGCTTGGCTTCCCGATGGGCGGCCCAGATCTCCTGGCCGGGGATGCTGATGGCGTAGCGGAGCGACAGTTGGTCGTATCGCCAGTCCGGCAGGTGGCGATCATACAGGTTCTGAAATGAGGGAGCGGCCCAGGTGACGGCATGCACGCCGTTCGTAATGGAATGGATCGGATAGCCGGGATACAGCGAGTGGGACACCTCGCCATGCCGCATGGCCACGCCGTTGACGAACCGTGATCCCCGCAGGGCCAGCAGGGTCATATTCAACGCACCTTGGTGCTGACAGGCCTGCACGAGATCGCATCGCCGACTTCCCAGCACCCGGTGCGCCAGGTCCGCCGGAAATTGATCGTGCCCGGCCGGCACCGGGGTGTGTGTCGTGAACACACATTGTTCCCGCACCCTCTCGATCACGTCCGGCGGCACGTCTCCGTTCTGCGGTCTCGTCCCGAGAGCCTCCTCGATCAAGGCCAGGACCAGCAGCGCCGCATGCCCTTCGTTGAGATGAAAACGAAAGATGTCGCCATCCCCTAACGCCCGCAAGAGAGCAAACCCGCCGAACCCCAGCACCATTTCCTGGCACAGGCGGTAATACAAGTCGCCGCCATAGAGTGAATCCGTGATGGTCTGATCCCATGGACTGTTCTCAGCCAACGTCGTGTCGAGTAGATAGACCGGGACGGTATGGCCCGACATGCCTTTGACTTGATAGCGCCAGGCACGAACCTGCACGGTTCGGCCATCGATCTCGACAGAGACCTGCGGCTCTAACGGCTCGGCGAAATCACCGACCGACCAGGCGACAGCCTCCTCCGACTGCCACCCCTTCCGGTCGAGTCGTTGATAGAAATAGCCGCGCCGGTGCAGGAGCGTGACCCCGACCATCGGCACCTCCAGATCGGCGGCCGAGCGGATCGTGTCTCCCGCCAGAACCCCGAGCCCTCCGGCATAGGTCGGCATCAGAGGATTCAGGCCGATTTCCATTGAAAAATACGCGACCCGCGCCGGCATCTTTATGAGTGGCTGATCCATGACGGCCCCTTCATGTAAACCGGCCTCGCACCCACTCGCCAAGATAATGCGTCATCGCCACGACGCAGAGGCCGATCACGACATGTTCGCCGATGACCTTCCAGGGAGGGACCCGTTGTTCGCGCGCCAGGCCATAACTCAACACCGCCAGCAGCGACAAACCCCAGACCAAACTGGCCACGATGGCCAGATCCAGCGGCATGAACAGCACCGGAATCGCGAAGGTCCCGGCGATCATAAACTTGGCCGCGAACGTCGCCATGGTCGACTCCCAAATTTCACTGGTGTTCCCATGATTCTTGGATTCCTCCGCGATGTGGATCCCCAACGCATCGGACATGGCATCGGCGACGGCGATAGTGAGAATGCCTCCCAGCACGGCGGGCATCGAATGCGTGCCGGCGTGCAGCCCCACCATCAAGCCCAGCGTTGTAATCACGCCGGAGGTGAGTCCGAAACTGAAACCCGTCTTCAGTGACGCGCGCATAGGTCGTGACATGCCCCATGAGATGGCCGGCTGAACTGGCAGGATGCGGAAAAAGTCCGCCAGCGGCGTTCTCGCATCACTTAGAGGCTCAACGTACGGCACAGAGTACGATTCGCCTCTTCGCTCGCTGCGGCCTTGCTGGACGGCCTTTTTGCGCATCCTGCGGGCTATTCTGATACCAACGACACATGAGCTGATCGCGGCGCATTGCGCAAAAATCGAGTTTTCCGCAGCCTGCTAAAACAGATCATCGATCCCAGCGATCAGCAGTCTTCCTTCGCCGGTTCGCGCAGGCAGGACTTGATCCAGCCTTCCACCGCTTGAAGCACTTTGGCCACCGCGCGGTTCGCCGCCAGAACTCCTCCATAGGCATCGTCGCTCGGCGCCGGTTCGAGCGCCTCAAAACTCCGTGCGCCCACCACGCGCTGTTCCTTCATCTCCACTAGCTGCGCGCGCAACAGAACACGCGTGCGGCTCGGTTGTTGAACGAACTCTTGTTGCAGTACCAGGCCGGAGGTGTCCAGCCGGTAATCCCCCCGGACGGTCGTCGGCACTGGTACCACCGCGCGCCAGAGTCCTGTTGTTTCCAGCGCACGGACCAAGAGGGGGACCAACATGCGGGCCGGGGTGTCGGCCCATTGATTCGTCGCGTAAAAGTTCACTTCGTAGGGCCGTTGCAGGTATGCCATGCGCGGCTGGTCGAACCCCGCTTCCGCCTGCGGCAGGCCGACGACCAACACCCCATGGACTCCCGGCTGCGTTGCCTGCGCGCCGGTTTCCCAGGCCGATTCATCACCCGCCAACAAATAGGTATGGACCGGACCTTCCGCCGAACGGGGCAGGGCACAAGCCGCGAGGACGCATGACATCAGCGCGACTCCGATGTATCTCATCGCATGACGGTTCGTCACAGCGCTCCCTTCATTCGCCCGGGCCCTTCGGCTGAGCGGAACGGCCCAGCACCAGCACATTGGGTTGTCGTTCGATCTGCTGCGCCACGCGGTTCAAGGTGGCGGTGAGTTGTCGCAGCTCGGTGATGAGCAGACCGGTGTCCGCCAGGGTCTGGCGGGAGAAGCGCTCGATGTCAGGCTTGCTGGCACCGATCACCTCTCCGACGGACCGGCTCGTCCTCGTCAGTTCTTCGGTCATCTGCTGCAGCCCGGCCGCACTTTTGTTGACACGATCCAGCAATACCGGCAGCTGTTTGCCGAGATGCTCCGTCAGCCGCGCCGCCTGCTCGGCCGCCTGCGCCGCACTCTGTACCCCGCGATCGACCTGGCCGCTGCGGGCCGCGAGCGTCCTTGCTACCTCCGACAGATCTTTGAGGATTTGCCTGAGCGCCTTGCGATTCTCTTCGTCCAATGCTGAGGAAGCATTCTGGGCCAGACCGTTTAGATTTGCCACGAGGTTCGACAGGCCCTGTTCCGACAGGACTTGAGACAGGACGCTATCCAGCCGTCCAAACAACGACGGCGCGCTCTTGATGATCGGATAGGCTTGTCCGGCACCCGCCGCCAGTGGAGGCGCGTCGCGGCTCCCTCCCGTCAGGTTGAGCGTTACCAACCCCGTGAGCCCCTGGGTCACCAGCAGGGCCTCCGTATCGCTCTTGACGGGCGTCCCGGCGACGATGTCCAGCGTCACCCGCACCTCTTCAGAATTTTCCGGGTTGAGGACGACCTCCTTCACTCGCCCGACATCCACGCCGCGATACTTCACGGTTGAATCAACACTCAGGCCGGCCACGGACTCGCGCATGTAGACATAGTACCGATCGTAGATCCCACGATAATCCGTCTTGCCCAGCCACAGAATAATGCCCAGGACGGTCGCACTCAGCAGCACGACGAACGCGCCGACGACGACGTAGTTGACCTTTGGTTCCATCAGACACCTCTCACTCCTGGTGCAACACCGTTCCGGCATATTGCAGGCGCGCCGCACGCCCGCGCGGACCATGGAAATACTCACGGACGACGGGATCGTTGGAATGCGTCAGGTCTTCCATCGTACCCATTCCAAGTACACGCCCATTACCCAACACTGCCACCCGGTCGGCCAGCCGCCACAAGGTATCCAAATCATGCGTCACCATCACCACCGTAAAACCGAGCAGCCGTTTCAGGTGCAGCAACAGCTCGTCAAACCCATCCGCGATCATCGGATCCAACCCGGCCGTCGGTTCGTCGAGGAACAGGAGTTCCGGGTCCATGACGATGGCACGGGCCAGCGCCGCGCGTCGTCTCATGCCGCCGCTGAGTTCGCTGGGGTATTTGACTGCGCTGTCCTGCGGCAGCCCGACCAGTGCGATCTTCAGCGCCACGATATCTCGAATGATGCCCGGGCTCAGATGCGTATGCTCGCGGAGAGGGACCGCGACGTTCTCCGCCAACGTCATGGAACTGAACAGGGCGCCGCCCTGAAACATGACGCCGAACCGGCGATGCAGCGGACGTCCGTCCGACTCCTCGAGTTCGCGGCTGTCCGTACCGAAGAGGCGAATGAGACCGGCCGTCGGTGTGAGCAAACCGACGATTTCACGAAGCAACGTAGATTTCCCGGAGCCATTGCCCCCGGCGATGGCGAACACTTCCCCCCGCACGACCGTCAGGCTCACATCATTATGCACGACCGCCCGGCCGAATCGCGTCGAGACATGGCTGACTTCGATGACGGGCAAACCGGGCTGGTCTGTTGTTGCGACCATCGGTAACGAATCGTTCATCATGCTTCACCCCTCTTTGGTTTACAGGGGATGTTGAAAATGGTTTCCAGCGAGGCCGCAGCGAGGTGCGCGACGCGATGAATAAAGAGCGGCAAGTTTGCGCAGGCCGGCGAGACGGCGAGCCGGCCGTGTCTTGACCCGAGGCGTCATCATTCTTACCCACCCGCCCCGAGCCTGCCGAGACAGGCTCTGTTCCCTCTGGGGTACGTTGAGGATCTGCGCGACGCGAGAACAAAGCTGTAAGCCATTTTCAACCTCCTGCTATAAATCCCACCAATTAAGGAGGATGCTACAAATCGCGTCAAAAATGATGACGAGAAAAATACTTTGCACCACGCTGATCGTCGTATGTCGCCCCACGTCGTCTACCCCGCCTCGGATTTGCAAGCCCTGATAACATCCGACCAGCGCGATGATGGCGGCGAAGAAGGGCGCCTTGCCGATTCCGATCAAAAAATGCCGAAGCGCGACGGCCTCATCAAAGCGCGAGAGAAATGCGGCGAAACTCACGTTCAATTGGTTCGAGGCAATCAACATGCCGCCGAATACACCCAGGACATCGGCGTAGGCGGTCAGGAGCGGTAATGCCACGATCAAGGCCAGCACCCTCGGCAGTACCAGCAGCTCAATCGGCGACAGGCCGAAGGTCTTCACGGCATCCAGCTCTTCGGTCACCTTCATCGTGCCGATCTGCGCGGCATAGGCCGATCCAGATCGCCCGGCGATGAGAATCGCCACAATTAGCGGGGCAATTTCGCGCAGCAGGGAGATCCCCACCAGATCGACGATAAAAATGTTGGTGCCGAACTTCCGCAGTTGCTCGGCTCCCTGATACGCAATCACCACTCCGATCAGAAACGTCAGGAGTCCGGTAATCGGCAAGGCATTGACCCCGTCGACCCGGAGGCTGTTCAGGCATGTGCGCCAGCGAATCCGGGCGGGTGCAACGAACAGACGCAGCAATGCGCTGGAACTCTCTCCCATGAATGCCAAACCCTGGACGATATGTGCGAGTCGATTCCGAATCGACGCATTGAGACGCTCAATCCCATTTCGTTGAGGCGTCACATCGGCCGCGACCGCGCCCCAGTTGGATGCCACCAAACTGATGAGCTGCGCGTACTCCGACCGAAGGCCTTCGATCGTCACCTCGCATCCCCGCCGTCGTGCCTCTGTCAGCGCGCGGTGCAAGACGACCGCCCCGCCGGTATCGAATGCGTGAATCCCGCTCGTTTCAAACCGCAGCGAACCGGTAGAGGGCCAAACCATTCCTCTGAGGACACGTTCGACCGGTGCCACCTCGGGTAGCGTCCAGGCTCCCCGACAACGCAGAGTCCGGCCTTCCATCAAGGCCACAGCCGCCTGCTGCTTGCGGTCATCCATGATTCGACAGGCGGTGCCTAGCCTGCTCCGCATCCTTTGTCAGGGCTAGAACGGCCCGATCCCTCAAAAACGTCTCAGAACCTGCGGTCCGTGCATTACACCTGGTTCTGTTCCCGCAACGTCGCAATGAGTTCCTTCTTGGTCATCAGCAGCGCGCCCAGCCCAAACAGAATCGTCAGCACTGTCAGCAATGTTCCGACGACCGGAATGAGCGAGAGAATCGAATACAGGATCAACCCGGCCACGAAGGTCCCGGCGTGCGACGAAGAATCGAACTGTCGGCGGAGCAAGAATTCTCCCAGACACGTAATGGCATAGATCCGCGCCAGATAGACCATCGGCACATACAAGGCGAGCAGGATCACTCCGATCGGCAACGCGAATAGCGTCACGAGGAAACTGACAGCGACGATAGGAGTGGCCACCAGCGCAACCGTGCCCCAACCGAGGGACGACCCTGGGCGTTCACGTATCGTCGCCGTGACCCGGCGGGTGAACAGAGGATAGACCCGCAACAGCACCAGTCCCAGGATCAAGGTGGAGATGAAACTGACGACCGCTGCCATGACTCGTATCCCGACGATCCCCCGGCGGGCCCTTTCAATGGTCCACCCCTCCGGCAGCGGACGATGCGTGATCGTTCCCCGGACCGTCGCCTCCTCATCGATCGACGGAGCCGTCTCACTCCAGTACCGGAGCTTACCTCCCACCGTCGCCTTTGACGTGAGCCGCACCGACTCAGCCGCAACGGCCAGATCGCGCTCAATCTCGTTCGATATGGTCACCTTCCCGGCACCGATCCTCGCATCCCGGCCGATATGCCCCGCGATTTGCACGTTGCCGCCGCCTGCGAGCAGATTTTCCCGCACCTGCGCCGTCTCCGTCAGGTGAACATCCGCTCCGCCGATTGTGGCGTTCCTGCCGATGGTCCCGGTGATGGTAACCTGCGCTCCGGCGATTCTGGCATCCTGGGCGACCCTGCCGGACAGGATCACTTTGGCCCCTGCCACGATCACATCCCCGTTGACCACGCCGTCCACCAGAACCTCGCCGCCTGCAGCATAGAGATCGCCGTTCACGATGCCGGAGATTTCCACATGTGGGCCGAAGGCGAAGTAATCACCCTGGACGACCTGCCCGGCGGCTAGGACAGCGCGCTCGCGCGGGAACGCTCGATGGGAAGGCTCATCGGCGGAGGCGACGGTTGAGAACGCGATCCAACACATCGACATGAAAAGCACGAATGGAGTCACGATCTCTGCCTCCCTTCTCTGCCGGTTTTCACAAACCAATCCCTCCAAAGACCAGTTCTTTCAAGACCATTTAGTGCAAGGATGGAGCCGTCTCCCCTCCCCGACAGGAGTGAGGCGAAACCTCACAGCGATCCCAAGGAGTTAAGCTCGACGGGAGAGGGTCAGGGTCACAACCGGGGAAGACTGCTACAGCTAGATGCATCTGGCCTGTGGCAGAACGCAACAGCCCGCAGCGATGAATCAGGACTCTATCTGGCCAACCGGATCGGCCACGGACGATTTCCCACCCAGCAGCTGTCGTCGTGAGGCCCGCAGGGGAAAGTCCGATCTAGCAGGCTGCGGAAAAACTCTGTTGGCACGCTAGAAATTCGATGGTCCGCACGTGTAACGCAACAGGAAAACACCACGCAGGATGCTCAAAAAGGCCGTCCAGCCAGGCCGCAGCAAGGTCCACGGCGCGAAGAATCATGAGCGCCAGTTTGTGGACGCCGGCGAGGCGGTGAGCCGGCAGTGTCTTGGAGGCGACCCGTACTCTGTTCGGTACGTGGAGCGAGCCTCTGAGGTTCATGACGCGACGACTAAGGAGCGTCACGTTTGTGAACGCCGCCGAGACGGTGAGGCGGCAGTGTCTGAGAAAGCTGGCGGACTTTTTCAGGATCCTGCTAGAAGTCGGGCGTCCATGCGTTCACTGCCGAATCCTCGACACATTGGTCGATTCTACTCACATCTGCTCGCGCACGGACAACAGGAGAAGATGCTTGCGGCTCGGCTGTGGAAACTCTCTGATCCTTTCAATCGCCAGGCCCGCTCGCCCCTGCAGGGCTGCCGCATGTTGCTCTTCGGTAATCACCCTGATGGTCCCGTTCTTACGCACGGCCTCGACGACCGCCTCCTGACTCGGCAGATCCGGAACCACGGTATCCCGTTTGAGGTAATACAGGGCATCCTCGTTCTTCGGCCACCCGGGTATATACATGAACAGAGCCGGCTTGGTCTCCACCGCCAGGGTCTTGATCTCTTCCGTGATCTTCCTCGGCGAGGACGCCTGGTCGATCGCGGGAAACACATAGGTCACCACCAGAACCATGTACCCGATGGCAAGTGCCCCGACCGTGGAGAGCGCGAGGTACAGACGGGATCGGAGCACCGCATACAGGAGCAGGCCCGCCAGGGAAAAGATCATCACGATGAAGGCTGGAGACACCAGGGTGGACGAGACCAGCCACCGGCGTCGGAGCGGTGCCGCGCCCAAAAACATGCCGCCGACAAACACCACGGCCAATACGGCGAGCAGGACTCTGAGCAGCCGAGGCATCGGTTCGACCCCGCCGGCGGAGGCGAAGGCATGGTGATAGAAATATCCGACCATCAAGCCGATACCAGGCACGATCGTCACAAGGTAGGGTTCGCGCTTGAGGGTGGCGAGGCTGAAAGCCATGAAGAAGCCCAAGACCCAGACCAGCAACAGCAATTCAGTCGGATGAGACCGAAACGGCCGTCGCGTCCATAGCAAGACGATGGTCGATGGCAGCAGCGCACACCAGGGAAAGAAATCAGCCCACATCATGCCCAGATACCAATACAGGGAGTGACCGTCAGGCGCGGAACCGGAGGGTCCAGTACTCCAGATGGATTGGAGCGCACTGCCGAGTCGGAAATGGTGCTGATACCCCGGGCCGAGCAACTGGGCATATCCCGCAATCATCGCGACCGCCGCAACCAGCCCGGCCCAGAAGAATCGATCCTTGACCATTCGCGAATCGCGCTGGATGACCGCATAGACCGCCATGACGAGCAGCGGCAAGAAAAACCCATGCAGTTCCTTCAGCATCGCGCCGAGGGCCATGCTCAAGAAACCGAGCAGATACCACCAGGAGCTGCGGCCAAGCAGTTGCACGTGAGCCCAGGAGAAAATCGCCAGCGTCACGAAGAAAGTGAGGGTCGAATCGAACAGGACACGACGCCCGTACCAAAGGAATACATGGGTAGTCGCGACCACAAGGGCCGCCCAGAATCCCGCCGTCGGCGAGATCAGCCTTGTTGCCAGGATGTAGGTCAACAGGATGGTGCCGACCGCCGCGAGCGATCCGGGCAGGCGCAAGGCAATCTCGTTGTCGCCCCAGATCGACGTCGAGAAGTTGAGCAACCAAAAGAAAAACGGCGGCTTATTGAAGTACGGGATTCCCTGATAGGTGAGGTCGAAAAACTCCCGCCTGCGCCCCATCTCTCCCGCGATGCCGGCGTACAGCCCTTCACTTCCTTCGAGCAATGAAAACTGAAGGTTGGTGAAAAATGTCCAGGCTCCGACCAGCGCCAACAGCAAGATCTCACTGCACCGGCGTACAGCTGGTTTCGCCCACAGGCCGGCGCCGAACGATCTCCACTCGCGCGGCACCGGTTCCATCTCCGGCTGTGACGGACGCACGTTCATGCCTGCCACCTCAGGACCTGTCGCCTGTGATCCACGGCCAGCGTAATCAGAATCGCGGACTCTTCAACAGCCCGCGCCAAGCGCAACGCGCCGGCTGCCGACGTAACGTTTTCGCCTCCATCTTGTTCTGCCTGCTTCATGACACCACCTTTCGTTCGTCAACCCTTTTTACCAGCTCGTATCTCGTCTTTCCCATCTCGTATTTCGTGGGACACCATTCCCCGTTTGACGAGATGCACTTCACGTTGCACGCGTCACGTCTGCCTTGTCAGAACACCTTCTCCAATTCGCCCTTTGCACGCGCCAAGTTGATGCGGGAGGCGTTGAACCGGAACAGGGCTTCGATGACGTTGTCCCTGGCCCGCGCCACCGAGGTCTGGGCATTCGTCACTTCGATGTTGGTGGCCAGTCCAGCCGCGAAACGATCTCGTGCAAAGGCCAGTTCTTTGAGCGCCAGGTCGAATCCCTTTTGCGACACCGCCACCTGCTGCGTGGAAGATTCCAGCGTGAGCAGCGCGTTCCGCACTTCCAACGACACCTGGTCGGACACGTCCTTCATACGAATCGATTCTTGACGGACCCGGCTCCGCGTCTCCGAAATGCGGCCCTCCCGCTGCCCGCCATCGAAAATCGGCACCGAGAGGGTGATCCCCAGAGTACGCGTCGCCGGCGCTTCGTCCGGTTTGATCCCGATCCACCCATAGTCTCCGTTGAGCGACAACGACGGCACCCGCTCGCTGGCGACCGAACTATGAGACAGCGACGCCAGGCGTTGGCGATTGGCCTGCGCCTTGAGCTCCGCCCGGTTTTCTTGCGCAACGGCCAGGGCCTGCTCCGGTTTCTCGTGGACAACCTCGACGAACGTGAGGGTATCCGTCAAGATCATGTGCACGTCGAAATCAATCCCCAACGCCCGGATCACATTCAGCCGCGTACTCTCTTGATCGTTCTGCGCCACGAGCAACCGCTGGCGGGTATTCTCCAGTTGCACTTCTTCACGCGTGACGTCAAGACCGGTCGCCACCCCGGCGACCTTGCGATCTTGCGCCAGTTTGAGCAATTGCTGGCTCAGCTCCAAATCCGCCCGCCGCGCTTTAACGGCTTCATCGGCCCGCAAGGCTTCCATATACAACAAACCGACCGTCGCCATCACGTCGCGTTTCGCCACTTCGGCCTCCAGGGTCGCCACCTCCACGCCGGTCTTAGCAGCCCGCCACCGTTGGATCAAACTCAAGCTAAAGAGGTTCTGCACCAGACTCGCCCTCGCGTCATAGACCTCGAAGGGGTCCGTCACGCTGCGCGAAAGCCCCAACCCTCCCAGGCGATCAGGCGGAAAACCAAAGGCGGCGAGGTTAACAGTCTGACTGCGTCCGTTCAAATACCCCGACACGTTCGGCAGCATCGCGCCGAGACTGGTATTGGCTGCGGATTGGGCCGCGGCGATCCGCTCTTTCAACAGGCGAACATTGACGTTGTTATTGATGGAGGCCTGAATCGCATCATGCAGACTCAACCGTAGCTCCGGGGGCCCTGGTGGCGGCTCGGCCGCCAACCCAGCCGAAGCCTGCATCACGCCAAGGACGCAGAGGGCCTGCACCACGAAGCCCACTCGCCATAGTACCCTCACGTTGTCCTCCTTTCTTCATTGAACAGGCCGGCTGATCCTGCCGGCACAATCGTCCATCGTTCGTCCAGGTGCAAGGATGACACCCTTTCGTCGCTTCGACATTAGGGTCCGTGCAATCTCTACCAGAACTGGCGGATTGCCATTGAATCGGGACAGGATGGGGCTCTAAAGCGTGGGGCCAGCTACATGGACAAACAGGAGGCCTGTGGCAGAAGGCGACAGATCGGCAAGATGGATTCCACTCCGGCTCAACCCAATCGCTCGCCCACGACTTGTCCTGGCAATGCTGTTGTCTCTTGATCTGGCAGGGGGCAGGCAGGCGAACTCTGACGACCGCCGATCCACAGGTAGTAGAGTACCGGAATGACCACCAGCGTGAGAATGGTCGAGGCGCCGACGCCGAACAACAGCGAGACCGCCAATCCCTGAAAGATCGGGTCGAGGATAATGACGAAGGCACCGACCATCAGCGCCGCGGCGGTCAAGAGAATCGGACGGGTCCTGATCGCGCCCGCACGGATTACCGCTTCAAGAAGCGGAACCCCCTCGGCCTCCTGGTGCTGGATGAAGTCGACCAAGAGAATCGAATTCCGCACGATGATGCCGGCCAGTGCGATAAACCCGATCATCGAGGTGGCAGTGAAATAGGACCCGGTGAGCCAGTGGCCGGGAAGAATTCCGATCAGTGTGAGCGGGATGGGCGCCATGATGACGACAGGCGTCAGGAAGGATTGAAACTGCGCCACGATCAGCAGATAGATCAGCAGCAGCGCCACTGCGAACGCGATGCCCATATCCCGAAACGTTTCATAGGTGATGTGCCATTCGCCGTCCCACTTCATCGCAAACCGCTGCTCCGACCAGGGCTCCGCGGCATAGTGCTGCGCAAGCGCATACCCTTCCGGCAGGCTGAGCTCCTCCAGTTTCTTCCCGATGTCCATGACGCCGTAGACCGGGCTCTCGCCCTTTTCGGTTCTTCCTCCACCGACATCCGCGATGACATAGACGACCGGTTTTTGATTCTTGTGATAGATCGCTTTTTCCCGCACGTTTTGTTCCACCCGGATGAGCTCGGATAACGGCACCATGTGGCCGGCGGTCGTTCGCAGCGAGATCTCTCCGAGATGTTCCAAGCCGGTTCGTTCGATAATCGGCAGGCGGAGCCTCACCTGAACCGGCCGCTTTTCCTTGGGAATGTGAACCAGGCCGACGTTGACGCCTTCCAATGCCAATTGCAAGGTCTTCACGATCTCCTCCGATGGAATTCCGGCCAGGGCGGCCTTCGCTCGATCGACGGTGAACAGGTACTTCACCTGTTCCGCTTCGAGATAATCGTCGACATCGACCACTCCGGCCGTCGTTTCGAACAGACGGCGCACGTCTCGCGCAATCGCCCTCTGTCGGTCATACTCCGGACCGTAAATCTCAGCCACCAGCACGGATTGCACAGGCGGACCGGGCGGCACCTCCACCACTTTCACGTTCGCTCCATATTGCCGCGCGAGCGCCTGCACGGCGGGGCGAATCCGCTGTGCGATGTCATGGCTTTGCGCCTGCCGCCGTTCTTTTGCAACCAGGTTGATCTGAATGTCGGCCTCGTGCGGCTGATCGCGCAGGTAGTAGTGCCGAACCAGACCGTTGAAGTTGAACGGTGAGGCCGTGCCGACATAGGCCTGGTAGTCGTGCATCTCGGGAATCGTGCGGACGTACTCAGTCAACATCTTCGTCACCCGGGCCGTTTCCTCGAGCGTCGTCCCTTCCGGCAAATCGATCACCAGCTGCAGTTCGCTCTTGTTGTCGAACGGCAACATCTTGACCACTACGCCGCGCATATAGAAAAGGAACAGCGAGCCGACCAACAGCAGGGCAATGACACCGAGCACGAGATAGGCCATCACCGGATGGGAAAGCACCGGGGCCAGCAGCCGTTGGTAGAGGCGATAGCTTCGGCTGCCCTCATACGATTCCTGATCGACGCCGGCCATATGCACACCGGGCCGATAGCAGGTCTGGCAGAACCAGGGAATGACGATGAAGGCCACGAGCAGAGACACGAACATCGCGATGGAGGCGTTCACCGGAATCGGTCGCATGTAGGGCCCCATCAGCCCGGAGACGAACGCCATGGGCAGGAGGGCGGCGATCACGGTCAGGGTCGCAAGAATGGTCGGGTTGCCGACTTCGTCCACCGCAAAGAGCGACGCCTCGCGGTGCGGTCGCGCACGCAGGGTGAGGTGCCGGTAGGTATTCTCGACCACCACGATCGCATCGTCCACGAGGATACCGATGGAAAAGATCAACGCAAACAAGGTGACGCGGTTGATGCTGTAGCCGATGAGCATGGAAATGAACAGCGTGAGCGCGAGCGTCAGCGGAATCGCAATCGAGACCACGAGCGCGGGTCGAAGCCCCAGCGCCAGCCCGAGAAAGACCACGACAGCCACCACTGCAATCAGGAGATGCCACAGCAGCTCGTTGGCCTTTTCATCGGCGGTTTCTCCGTAGTCGCGCGTAACCGTCACCTGTACATCGGTGGGAATCAGAGAGCCCTTCAGTTCCTCGACTTTTCGAATGACGCCCTGGGCGATGGTGACGGCGTTAGTGCCGGCCTGTTTGGCGATGGCGACGGTCACCGCCGGGGCTTCGTGAGGCGTGAGACGTGAGGCGCCCTCACCCGTCCGTTCCCCATGCCAGACATAACTCGTGGCCTCGGTCGGTCCGTCGATCACCTCGGCCACCTGGCGCAGGTAGACGGGGCGTTGGTCGTTCACGCCGACGACCACTCCCTCAAGATCCTCCTTCGATCGGATGAACCGGCCGGTCTCGACGAGAAAACTTTCGTTCCGGCTTTCAAATCGCCCGGTAGGCAACGCGAGGTTTTCTCCCTGAATCACGCTCGCGACCCGCAACGGCGTCAAGCCGTAGGCTTTCAGACGTGAGGGGTCGATCTGCACGCGCAGCTCGCGGCCGCGGCCCCCGACCACGAAGCCTCCCGCGGTGCCGCTGACCTTCTTCGCGTCTTCCAAGACCTGATCGCCCAGTTGCCGCAGCTGGGAATCCGTATAACGCTCGCTCGACAGGGTGAGTGTGACGATCGGGACGTCGTTCACATCGCGTGGCTTCACTTGAAACCGCTCGGCGCCCGACGGGAGCAGATCCTGGTTCGACATCAACTTGTCGTAGAGATCCACTAAACTCTGCTCCATCGGCTCGCCGACATAAAAGCGCACGATGATCAGCGCTCCGCCCGGACGGGAGATCGAGTAGACATATTCCACCGTCTTGATTTCGGATAGTTTGCGCTCGATGGGTTTGGTAAGCTGCTCTTCCACCACCTTCGCAGAGGCGCCGGGAAAGGGCAGCCACACGTCGGCCATGGGCACGACAATCTGCGGTTCTTCTTCGCGCGGCGTCAGAAGGACCGCGAACAGCCCCAGCAGGAGGATGGCGATGATGATGAGCGGGGTGAGTTTGCTGCCGACGAAGAGCGCGGCGAGGCGGCCGCTGACACCGAGGCGTTGGTTCGTCATTCGTCAACCATCATTGGCAGGACGCCTGCGTTCGTAGCTCGTATCTCGTTTGGAGAAAAGAGCATGTGGCGTATGGCTTATGGCCGATGACATACCAGCAGAACGGGTAACACGATTGCCTTTGTCGGTGCTATACGCCATTAGCTATAGGCTCCGCCCGTCACCGAGATCCGCTTCACGGCATCTGCGTCGGCAAGGCAACGGCTGTCATGTCTTGCACGAGAGCGCCGTCACGGCCCTTGGTCCCGTCAACGACCACTCGCTCACCGGCGTTCACCCCCGACAGGATCTCGACCGCGTTGTTCATCGTACGGCCGATCTTGACCCAGCGGAGTCGCGCGATCTGGTCGCTCCCGACGACGAACAGGCTGGCGAGTTCCCCTCGCTCGATGAACGCCGACTTCGGCAGCAACATCGTCGTGCTCATACCTGTTTCGAGCTGGAGGCGACCGAACATGCCGGACTTCAGTCCGGCCGTTGTGGGAAGATCCACTTTCATGGTGAAGGTATGGGTTTGCGGATCGCCGGCGGGTAGAATTTGTGAGACCGTACCTTTGAGAGGAACTGACCCGAGCGCATCGATGACGATCGGAACCGGCGCACGGACTGACACGACACGAATATCACCCTCGGCCACGGTGGCTTCGAGACGAAGCTGGTCGGGATTCTCCATCCTGAGGAGCGGCTGCCCAGGGGAGGCCAGTTCACCGATTTCAACCTTCTTCTCCGTGATGACGCCGTCGAACGGCGCCTTCACGACCGTATAACTCAATTGCGCCAACACGGCCTTACGGCCGGCTTCGGCCACTCGGAAAGCACGCGTGGCGTTCTCCAACTCTTGCTTGGACACCGCGTCCTTCCGGTAGAGCTCCTTCATCCGAGTCTGGTGCGCGTTGGCATTGTCGAGTTCTGCCGTTACCCGGGACAACTCGGCCTGCAAATCCCGATTGTCGAGCACCACCAGCGTCTGCCCCTTCCGTACCAGACTCCCTTCGCGGACCAGGAGATTGTCGATCGTTCCCTGAATACGGCTGGACAACGTGGCCTGATAGACAGCCGTCACCTGTCCGGTCACTTCAACTTTCAGCGGCACTTGGACGGCCTTCACCTCGATGACCGAGGCCTGAATAGCCGGCTGCATTGCCGTCGCCGACTGGGCCTCTTCAGGCCGGGACGGTTCCTGCCCACAGCCCGCCAGCAAAAGCAGACTCAGCCACATGCAACCGATCATCATGACGCGCTCGCTATTCTCGAACACCCAACCTCCGCAACAAGGCCATCATCGGACACCAGCCCGTAAAGGCGGACTGGATCAGATTCGCCGCAACGAACGCAGCGAAGTAATTATAGTAGGGATGCACCGTCGCGCCCAGCACAACCGCCACAAACACAAAGGCGCCGGCGATCAATCGAAGCCATTCATTCACCGTCATAGTCCCCCACCTCCTCTCCTCAACCTGTATGAGCAAAAGACCCTGGAAAGGATTCAGAGGAAGCAGCGCGGACATCCCCGACCCCTGGGGCAGAAGATCCCAGGGGCCGGCAGTCGAGAGGCGGGTTATTTTCGAACGGCGATCCCGTGGGTATCCGCCGTCTCCTTGCCATCCTTCATATTCGTGATGGCCGCTTGTCCCTTATAGTGACCGACTTTTCCTCCCGCATCGACATGAATCACTCCGACGCCTGGGATCGTCCCCTTGGCGTTATGGACATTCTTGTCGTTGCCGGTCAGCGGGTTGGGCCCGCGCAGCCCGACGAACACGTACTGACTGTCGGGGGAGACATCCATAAGATCAGGCGCGGGGTCTCTATTCGCATCAGTCGTCAGATCGACCGTACCCACACTCAAATTGCTGAGCGCATCGATGATCTCGACATTATTCCCGGCTCGGTCGGCACTCCAGACATAACGACCGACTCCGGCCATGCCATGGGAATCGGCAAACTTGTCGTCACGCTGGGAGACGAGCTTGGCCGAGACTCTATTGGGCAAGTTCGACATGTCGAGCGCATACACGTCGTAGGAGAGGGGTGCAATCGGCCAGCCTCCGCCTGAATTGATGTACATCTGGTCGCCGACTTGAATGCCTCCGCAGCCGGCCGGGTGGACTTGATTGTTATCGAGTGTCGCCACGGCCTTCATCGGCGTCGTCGTGACATCGAACACGATCAATCCCCCGCCGCGCAGGGTGACAAACGCATAGCGACTGGAGGCCTCAGTGATCGGGCAAATGGGAGCCATGTCCGGACGCTCACCGCTTTCGAGCGCGCCAAGATTCACGACATCCTTGGTAGGATCGAAGCTGAACGTATGGGCGGCATAGTCGGTCCAGATGCGAATGAACGTCTTCTCCGCGATATTGGCTGCAATCGCCATCTTCTGATCGGGAGTCGGCCAGGCGGCATGGACGTTCTTCCCCATCGACAGACAGGCTTCGGGCTTCCTGGTGGCGGCGTCCATAAACAGCACGTGGCCGCTCAGGAAGGATAGGATCACGTGATCCTGCTGTCGGTTGAAAAACAGCATGTGGGGGCGACGCACCGGCTTCTTGGTCGCCTCCTCACAGAACTTGTTGATCTCTCCCGACAGATCAATGGTCGTCGTCGGCTTGGTGCCGGATGGATTGGCGGCCAGCTGAGCGCCATCGTAAATATACAGGTATCCGCCGCTGTCCTTGCCCGTATCAGACTGATCGGTGAGCCAGACTTCGTAGGCAGACACTGCGTCCGCCAGCCCAAATGCTGCTCCTGCCGCCACAAGGACCGCCACACTCAGCGGAATCAACAATCCTCGCGCATACGCGCGTATCGTTCGTATCGTGCTCATCTTTGGCCTCCTCCTCGAACATTGCTGCAAGGACGAGACGGATTTCCCATCCTTGCCCACAACGCATTTTTTGAACCTGAAAGGCCGTAAGATTAGAAGGGTTCACGCAAGAGATCAATGGCTCGAACCTGTCACCCCCTGCGCAGGGGTTCCCGCCCCGACGCATCGAACAATAGACCGTGCTTTCGGGTGGACGGTCAACGTCTGCGGGTTAGAACCGGTATTGCCCGCCTAAGGAGATGATCGAGTCGTTAAAATCCCTGAGGACATTGGTCGAGGTACGCTTGTCATATTGGAACGACAGCGTCGCCGTAGCCGCAGACGACAGGCGATAGCGAAGTTCCGCGACCCCCTGATGCGTGGAGTCGACGCGATCCAGATGCGTATCGCCGGCGATACCGCTCGTGAACGTCTTACGGCGATAGGTATAGACGAGGTCGAGATCAAGCTGCGAACTGAGGCGAAACTCGGTACCGGCCGACAGCAGATGCAAGTAATACGACACGTCGTCCATGAACTGCGTTTCCTGCCGGCCGTCTGCCAGGCCGCGCTCATATAGGTAGGAGAGCGTGACAGTCATCCAGCTCGTGGCACGGTAGTCGACTCGGGGGCCGACGGTCCAGAATTTCGTATTCCGTTCGGCAAACGATTCATTGTAGAGCCGAAGACCATACCGGCCGATCAAGGCCGTAGTGACGGCGTCGCTCAGGCGGCGCTCGACTTCGGCTCTCCAATGATGGGAGGTCACCCGTTCTTCTTGAATCGAGCGCATGCCGGTTCGACGCTCGAAATTCGGCCCCAAGAAGAGATTGGGGACATACCGATAGCGCAGCAGGACCGACGTGTCGGCATCGAGCGAGAATCGGTCCTGTATCCGATAGTCACCATGGTTGAAGATCGGATTATTGGTATAGATCGAACCCTGCGCCTTCACCGACAGTTCGTTCTTCCCGAGTGAGGTGGTCGTCGACCGGATGACTTCGAGCCCCGGTTCCCAGATCACGTCCTGTGCTTTCTCGGTCGACACGACGGTGGGCTGCGACGGATCTTCACTGAACCGGAGCCGACGGGCAGCAGAAAACTGGAAGGCATCGGTGGTGTAGCTGGTCTTCTGTTGGGCGATTGCCGACCACTCGGCATAAACGGGCAGGCCCGGTCCCCACACGGAGAGACTCGCGGCACCCCAGGCGAGCGTGCGAAGGACGAGAACCGGAAGGGAGCTCTCGTGCCGCATCATCTCTCATTGTCGACCAAAGGAACGCACAGACGGAAGCCCATGCCAAGCTTCTGCTCCAGTCTCACAGGTCCTGCTTGAGGATCTACAAGAACTCGCCGTCGGTCCTCACCCGCATTATTCATGACGGTTCGTCGCGTTATCGCTCAGCCGCGTCGCGAGACCGGCGCGCGGACCCCTGGAGGACCCGATGCATACTCCTGCAGTACGGTGAGGGTCCGAGGGGCGAGCCCGCCGGCCGAAGCCCCGTCGTAGCAGCGGATCGGTGATGGCAGCAGAAGTGTTCATGAATAATGCGGGCTCAGTGCTCAGCCTTGCAGCCCCAGCAGTTTGGCCAGGTTGACCACAATGAGGCTCACGGCAACCGTGATCGTAATGGACGCGCTGATCCGGCTCATGGCGGTCGGCGGCAGCCACGCCCCCATCCGCACGCCCAGCAGCATGCCGGCCACGCTGCCCAGGAGCACGAAGGCCATCAGCGACCAGTTAACACGTCCGAATTGCAGATGTCCCACGATCCCGCCGATTGAGATCAGCGCGATGATGCTGAGCGAGGTCCCGATGGCCGTTCGAGTCGGAAACCCCAAGATCAAGATGAGCGCCGGGACGACCATGAATCCCCCGCCTACTCCGAACAACCCGTTCATCGCCCCCACCACGACTCCCATCCCGCCGACCTTCAGCCAGCAGGTGCGTGGAAAGCGGGTCGCACAACTCTCTTCCCGTTCTGTCTCAGTCAGGAGCTTGCGCTGCCGCATGATTAAGGTCCTCGCGAGCAAGAGCAGCAAACCGAACAGCACCAGCAACACTTCCTCCCGGAACAGGCGATGTCCGGAGGCTCCGCTCCAGGACCCGATCATGCCGGTCCAACTGAACGCCGCGGCGGCTTTGATTTTCACCAACCCCTGCCGTCCATACTCCCACGCGCCTAGAAGCGCGGACGCCGTCACAATCATCAGCGACATCGCTGCCGCCTGCTGCACGGGGATGCCGGCGATATAGACCATCAGCGGCACCCCTAAAATCGCGCCACCCGTCCCTGTCGCCCCGAGTTGCAGGCCGATCGGCACCCCTGCCAGGGCGGAACGCACCGCCTGCTCGATCATGCCCGGCTCTTCTTGATGGTCGTCACGTCGCGAACCGTCCAAACACCGGTCACGCCGGCCGTTCCAACTTGGTGATGCCCAGAGCCTTCAAAATCACCTTCTCGTAATAGGGCTCACTGATGCCTTTTTTCATCTTGCGCAGAAAATACTTCTCTAACGCGATCTTGGCAATATGCACCCACTTGCCCTTCTTCGCCCACGTCACATTGCGCGGCGCCATTTGCGGCAAGGCCACGAACGCCACGCCCGTGTCGCCCATGTCCGCGAGACAGATGGCATTCCACGTGGCTGTCTCCCGTTTCTGGTCATTGTCGATATCGGCCTTGATGTTGTGCACGGCCGCCGACACCATCGACTCAATCATGTAGCCGGTCTTGGGCGCTCCGGTCGGAATCGGGGTCTGCTCCACCGGAGGGATGGCCACGCACACGCCGACCGAATAAATATTCTTATACTTGGGATTGGCCTGATAGGCATCAATGTTCACGAACCCTTTCGGATTGCAGAGTCCCGGCGTCCCTGCCACCGCATCCACTCCGGCAAACGGGGGAATGAACATCGAATACCGGAACGGGACCTCTTGCCCTCCCTCCAGCAGGACCTTGCCCGGCTGCACCTCTTTGATCGCCTGATTGCAGATGGGCTTGATCGAATGGTCGGCAAACTCGTCCTCCATCAGACGCCGGGATGCGCCCACCCCCGCAAGCCCCATATGCCCGATATAGGGCTCCGGTGTCACAAAGAAGATCGGTACCTTCTTGCGCAGTTTTTTCTTGCGGAGATCGGCATCCAGAATGAATGCCATCTCATAGGCCGGGCCGAAACAGGAGGCCCCTTGCGCCGCACCCACCACGATGGGGCCTGGATCCTTCAGAAACGCTTGATAGGTGCCCCACGCCTGTTCGGCATGGTCCACATTGCACACCGACTGCGTGTAGCCGCTCGGGCCGAGCCCTGGCACCGCGCCGAAATTGAGTTTTGGTCCCGTCGCAATAATCAGGTAGTCATAGGGGACCTCCCCTTTCGACGTGATGACGCGATTCTGTTCCGGCTCAATCCGTTCGGCCATGGCATGGATATACTCGACCGCCTTTTTCTCCAGCACCGGCCCCAGCGCGAAGCTGATGTCCTTTCTTGTACGCCAGCCGACCGCCACCCAGGGATTAGAGGGCACGAAATGGAAGGACTCCACGTTCGAGATCACTGTCACCTTATGCTTCTTCGCCAGCAATTCACGCGCTTCATAGGCTGCCGGCAGCCCCCCGATGGATGCGCCGATGATGACCACTCTTGCCATGCTCCACCTCCCCGTCAATGGATGGTACTACGGTCTCTTCCTATTCGATCGTGTCCCTCCGTCATTCGGCACGCTCACGCGAACCCCATTCCCACACTCACTTGTTAAGAGCCAGTGGGGACACATTTGGATTCAGTCCGGGAAAGGCCGTGGGTCTACTTCGTGCCCTCGTATGCTTCACCATGATGACACATGCGACGACGATCGACTCTTTCGACTTGTTTCTCAATGAAACATTTCGACAAATCTCGTTGTCCACTAGGGTAATTGTCAGGTTGACATTGGTCCTCCCAGGTCGATAGTCATATGATTGTCACGTTATCGAGGAGATTCTATGTCGCTCTATCGCATCTGGTCAGGCAAAGGCCTCTTTATCAGCCTCATCGTCGGATTTGTCGCGGTCGAGTCCATCGTGGCAGCCTGCTTTCTGAGTCTCTTACACTTCAAGACCTCCACCAATTGGGTCTCGCAGAGCCAGCATGTATTGCTCGAACTGGAACGCATGATGGGCACTGTGGCGGGAGCGGAGACCAACCAGCGCGGGTATCTCATTACGGGCTCCGATCATTATCTCGCCCCCTATCGCGACGCACTCGATACATTCGATGATCAGATCCGCCGCATCGGAAGTCTGATCCGGCATAACACGACCCAGCAGGACCGCGTGGCCTATCTTGCAACACAAGTCGGGCAGCGATCGGATGAAATGGACCATGCCATCGTGACCCGCCGCACGGAGGGACTCCCCTTCGCCAAGTCGGTGGTGGCCGTCAATCAACAGAACCGGACGATGGACAGGATTTACAATATCGCCGGGCAGATCCGCGAGGAGGAAACGCAAGCGTTGGAGCGCCACCGGGCAGACTCCGAAGCCTGGGCCCTGACTGCCGGCTCATTCACCGTGGCGTTATTCCTGGTGACCGCCGTGCTGTTCACATTGTGCGGCGTGATCATGAAGATGGCCCTGACCAGCCAAGCACAAACGGAACGCCTCATCCGATCTCTCCCGCCCCATTCGGCGACTCCGGCGACCAGATAACTGCGTTCCTGACACTCAGTACGACTCGCCCGTTCTTTCAACATTATCCGCGTCAGACTCGCGCTGGCAAGGCTCCCCCCTAGAAGGCCATTGCAGAACCATTTCGGCGTCTCTAACAAGGCAGAGCACGGGATCCTGAAATGGCAGGAAGAGCATGCAGCGTTGATCCGTCTCTCGGTGCAGCACCGGCCACGCGCCCCTGACGAGAGACGCTTCACGGCGGTCGAACACGAACCTGGCGGCCTGTTTCACCTCCTGCTAGGCGCGGGCAAGGACCACGGCAGCTAATAACACCAGGAGCGCCACCAGCAACGAGAGGCGTGGCACCAGCACCGAATACCGCAACAGAGCCCGGTCCCGCGCGGTCCTTTCTGTCTCTGCCATTCCCAGAATGCCCCGCACCCGCGGTCCGACCAGGAGATCATGCAGCAGGGTCAGGCTGAACAGGAAGGCGACCAATCCCATCTTGGCGGCAAAGACCCTGGGCCACAGCCACGGCTCGGTGATCGGAATCGATCGACCTGCAGCGAGTACGAGGCCGGTGCCAAGGAGGACTCCCATCGCGCCCCAGACCAGTTTCCGGAACCGGTATGCCACCGTACGAAAGAGCACGGCATGTTGAGCGAATAGACCATCGCGCCGTAACACCGGCACCAGCACGACCGATAAAAAGACCATCCCGCCGATCCAGACGACAGCCGACAACAGATGAATCCAGATAAACGCGAACACAGCCTATTCCTTTCCGGTTTGTGAATCGGGACAACATGACCGACTTGAGGAAGGAGACGCAAGCGCGGATTATTCGGCAGGGCGAGTGGGCGACGTAGATTCGGACAGCAATCGATTTCTCCCAGAACAGCCGATACCTGCACACGAGCAATCACGGCGGGGGCTCTGTTGTCTTGGTCAATGAGACGGCATGCCCGGCAGAGAAATTGGCAGGGGGCTTCGCAGAACTCGATCCGACAGCCTTGCTGTGCGAGTTGGTCGGCCACCTTCCCACGGCAAAAGGCCTTCGGGTCAGGAACCGCAAGCCTCTGTCGATAACCATCCAGGCGATTTCACAGGGCCATGAGGCTCGACATACGCTGGCGCCATCAATGTTGGCCCAGGCCCCTTGAATTCGCACGGACTCTCCGACGACCCGCAACGCCAATTCAATAGGCTGCGCCAAGTCCGAGAAAGTGACGCGGCGGCAACGATCGGCTCCGACTTCCTCGATCGTGTGGCTGAGAGCCCGCCGCGCCAACGCCCCAGCCATAGGATGCGGCAAGGGGCAGTCCACCGAAAGATGCGCCACGACAGTCATCGGGACTCACCCTCCAATGCACGCCGTGGAGAAAACAACCACGCCGGTCGGAAGCCGCAGCAGGCACCCAAGCTTAGCATCCGAGCCTGTGGCAACTCGAAATCCCTTGGCGCAACAGGGCACTCGTCGCGTTGGAACCCTCTGCTTTTCAGCTGCCTGCGACAGGCGCTAGAGCGAAATCCCGATAGAGGGCCCCACCTGGCCGTCACTATTGTTCGTATTGACCATGTCGGCCAGCAGCTAATGCCCCCATCAATGCCGACCAGACGATTGCCACGTCTCCGCCTGGGCATCAACCGGCTCAGCGCACGTCACGCTCCATCCCCGCTCAGAACCCGATCGCGACATACGCCCCCACCGTACCATAGTTGTTCACCGTGTTGGTCTGGTTCGACGCTAAGTGGTACCGCCCGTCCACGCCGAGCCACAATTCCTTCCAAATCCGATATTCCGCTCCGCCCCCGAACTGCACGCCGATATCAAGCACGGTCGTCTGATTCGACGGCGGGCTGATCACGTGAAAATCGAGTCCGACCGGAATAATCCAAGGCTGGAAATCGGTCCCCTGCCTGAACTTCACCTTCGGAGCGATATCCACCGTCAGCATGGTGACCTGAACCTTGTTCAGAAGATTGCCATTACTCACCCCCGTCACCGTCGGCGTATCCGAGTTCGCGACGGTTTTTGAGCTAAATCGCTTATACTCGACACCGATCTCCCCGAGGACTGCGATGTCTTTCATCATGCCCCAGAAGTCTTTTGTCAGCATGATGTCCTCGCCAGCGCCGACATAATAGCCGGTGCTGCCATCATTCGTACCACGACCGAGAGCGTTGTGCCCATCGACGAAGAGCTCGCCTCCACGACCGCTGTTCAAGGCCGCAAAGCCGCCTCGAAAGAACACTCGGTTCCCTGTTGTCGTTGTCTCTTCAGCCGATACCGGCCGCGCACCAAAAACACCGAGCGCCGCGACGATCGCAACTGCGGCACACCACATTCCAATGTTCCGTTTTCTCGTCCATACCTGCATCATGTCCCCCTCCTTCGTTTGTTACCTGAGAGCCTGGCTGGCTCTCCGGTTGGCTTGCCGTCTTGCACTCGCCGGCCCGAGACATGAGCAGCGTAAGTATGTGGTTCACTCCCCTGAACATAGTGGACATTCCTCTTCTCTTATCGCGACCACGATCATCGGACGCGTGGGTTACAGCGTAGATCTGGTTCATCTGGTTGGTTTTGTTCACCCAAACAAACGAGAGAAACCAGCTGCCCCTCGCGCTTCACACTCTTGCCATCAGCTATAAGCCATACGCTCTTATCCCCAACGAGATACGCTTCACGGCATTCTGAGATTCAGACACCACTCCGCTTCAGCTTGTATCGCAATCACCTTCAATTGAGCACGAATGGGTGGGGCACTGATCTCCCGGACGACTTGCAGACAGCGCGTACAGATGAACAGGCAATGGGAGACGCAGGCGCGATCCGGGCAACTGCCCGCATCGTCGATCTTTGCGGCTTGCCGCGCGCAATAGGCCCGGGGGTCGAACTCAGCCACACTCTCGCGGTAACACCTCAACGCGTTCAAGAATTTTGTCAGACCTTTGATCGGCCGTGCATCAATCGACACTTGCACATCCGGAAGCTCGGCCGCCACGCCAATCAGTCGCTCCACAAGGTCGAAGGACAGCGACACATCCGGAAAGATCGCCATGTATGCCGACGTCCGGCCCTCCGTCTCCGTTCGAAACATCGGAGCCGAACGGGCCAAGCTGAGCACAAGGAGCAACGTCTCAGACTCGGACTGGGGAATCCGCAGGGCCAAACGCATGGTTTACCCTTTCCCCTTCGATGGATTCCACCGCAGCAGCGCGGCGGGTCCGAAGTACGCAAACGCATCCTTGAGATTGGAGAACGCTCGGTTCAACGGCCCCATCTCCTGATTCGTGACGTATTGCAACGTGAGGATGATCCGTTCTTCTCCTTTCCCCAGCGGCGTGACGGCATGCCAAAGTTTGTCGCCGTTGAAGAGCGCGACCGTCCCAGGGTCCATGGGAATCCGTGTTTCCCTGATTTCTTCAGTCTCTCCGCGCTTCCGAACGCGGGCCACCAGTCGGCAGTGTTCCGATCGCTCAACCAGGCTGATCAACACCGTGTACCGTTTCCCTTTGTAGTAGGACGTATCGTAATGAAAGCCGATGTGATCGCCGGGTTGCGTGTAGTAGTAGAGGGCGCACGAATGGGGATCGTCTTCGGGACAGAGCATGAGAGGCGCGTCCACGAGCCGGCTCAGGAACATGAGCAGGGCCGGCGAGCGATAGAGGGAGAGAATGGCCGGCGCCTTGTTTAGGAGCGCGTAGAAGCTGACGCTGCCTCCCTTCTTGTGTCCAGGAATGTAATTCCGATTCACGTCATCCGCCAACAGATCCACTTCGTGGAGAAACTGGCCGACCACGGGCTGCGCGAGGAAACGCTCCAGCACGACAAACTCATTGTGATCGCGGTAACGACGGCGTGTGTCTTTGAGATCCATCCCCTCCATGGCTTGCTCGATATCCCGTTCGATGCTGAGCCGAAGATGCCGCATTGCCTCTCCCGATCGGAACGGTCCGCGCGTTTTCTTAGCCCGGACTATTCATGACTACCTACTACGTCGTCCGATCCTCTCGCCCGGCGTGGCTGTTCTCGTTTGGCTTCCTCGACGGACTGCCAGTACGCCTCCGTCGGCCTTACTTGCGAGAAGCCCCGGCGGGCTTCGGTCTCAAACGCCTCGCGACGGCATTCAAGAATAATCCTGGCAAGCCCGCATGATTCACGAACGCTTCTGCTGCAATCGTGGATTCGCGGCTGCGACCAGCCTATCGGCGGGCGGGCTCGCCCCTCGGTCGGTCGACATCCTGTTCAAGGATGCCTC
>JAHFEW010000026.1:0-19265 GCA_023248215.1 Nitrospira sp. | reverse complement strand
CGTTCGACAGGCTCACGGCCCTGAGCGCGGAGTCGAAGGACAGTCACCGGGCGTCATATACAAGAGATAGTTCCCCATCCCATGGTTGGGCTGAGGATCGTGGAGAGGGCGGTGATGCACCATCACCACGTCGTAGGCATCGTGGGTATTCACGCCGAACCCCTGAGCGCTGCGGTAAATCTGGTGCGGCAGGAACGACAAGAACGCCCCATCCGGCCCTACGTCGGGAACCGTCCGAAGCAGCGTCCTCTGTGCCGTCCTGTTCTCCAGTGCGATCAGCAGCACTTGGTCGTGCCCGTGCGGGTAGGCAAACTTCACGCACCCGACCATCCTGAACGTGAGCGGAGACTTGTCCACCTGCACGCCGGGCTTGACCTCGATCCCCTCATCGGTTTCGTCCGCGCGCCGTTTCGGGAATTGGCTGTAACAGACCATATTCACGCCGACCTGGTAGACATCCAGCGCCTGCACGGCGGTACCCTTGGGCGCCATCTCCATCGTGAAACTGGCCATCACATCCTTCGTGGGCGGCACGCCGTGGTAGAACGCGACGATGGCCATGAGTTTCTGCCCCTTGGCGAGTTTCACTCCGTACCCAGAGGGAAACCGCGCCTCCGTCATCTCCAGACCAGCGCCGGCGAAAAACAACGGCTCGCCCGGGCACGAGACACTCTCTTTGTCCTGGTTGATGAGCAGGATGTGGTGAAGATACTGGCGCGGCAGGTCAACCCCGTCCTTCGTAAACACCCTCGATTGATAGCCGACCAGCGTCATATCCTCCGGCAATCCAAACACATGTTTCGGCAGGCTGGCCGCCAGTTCACCATCGTGTCCGGACGGCAAGTCCACCGGCCCGAACGTCACCGTCACACGGTTGCCCTCATAGGTGACCGTCGTCCTCGCCTGCCCCAACAATTGGGGCACCTCATGCGCACTGTGCGCACCACCTGCCAGCGCAGTGCCCGTAAGAACGAGAGCGAGGACACAGGCAACCGGCGCCGACATGACGCCGGCCCGAGACATCGGCATGGTGAATAATCCCTTCACAGTTGGCCTCCCTTCACTGCACAAGCTGTGACACCTTCGCGCCTGCCGTTTCCTGCATATCTTGCGCACAACGAAATCCCATCCAATTGATCTTCGTATTCGGATCGGTCCCATTACGCATCGCCGCCCGCATGGTGGTGGTGCTGTCCATCCATCCTCCACCACGAAACGCCTTCTGCGTGCCGGTCTCCGGTCCTTTCGGATTCCGGTCCGGCGCCGTCTTGTAATAGTCCTGGTCATACCAATCGGAGACCCATTCGGCCACATTGCCGATGGTTTGATAGAGACCATAGGGGCTCACAGCATTCTCATACTTGTCGACGGAAATAATCGGCGGATAGAGCAACAACCGCTCGGGCCTGTCCCGCACCGGACCCGACAATCCGGTCCTGCCGAAGTTCGCCCTGGTCGGACCGGCATATTCGTGGCCCCACGGGAACAGGCGCCCATCGACGCCCCGCGCGGCCTTTTCCCATTCGGCTTCCGTCGGCAGACGTTTACCAGCCCACTTGCAGTAGGCCTCGGCATCGTACCAACTGACGTGCATGATGGGATGATGTGCCATCGTCTCCTGGAAATTGCCGCCATCGTACCGCCAGTCCAGCTGGGGCAACCGATTCGTGGCGAGCACAAACTTGAGATAGGCCAAGGCGGTGACTTCGTATTTGCCGATTTCATAGGCGTCCAGATACACGCGGCGCTGTGGGATCTCGCTCCGATAGGCGAGTCGGTCTGTCTTCTTGTCGCTGCCCATCACAAACTCGCCCGCCGGGATCAGCACCATCTCGTCCTTCGTTCCCCACTTCGCGACCCGTTCCTGCGCCAGCTTTTTGCCGGCCTCCGTCCACTCGATGACGATATCCTGCGTGTCCAACGCCCGCGCGACCGGAGCCAGCGCGAATAGCGCCGCTCCGACCAAGAGCGCTTGCCTGATTCGTTTCCCTCTTGGCGAGATGCCCGTTTGTACCTTTCCCAATCTTCCGCCTCCTAGTTATCCCCGCCCTCATCACTCAGCGATCGGCCTTCCGCAGAAGTTCTAGATCGACAGCCGAGAGTTGATGGCGATTATCCACTGATGTGGCGCAGCGAAACCCGATCAAATAACTCCAGTGATCCAGACCACCGGAGTTGCGCCCGGCGGAACGGGCTACTTCAGGATCTTCGTTCCACGATCCTCCGCGAAACACTTTGTCCTGCCCCGACGCGGGCCCTTGCGGATTGCGGTTCTCCTCGCGACGGTAATACTCCGGATCGAACCAATCCGACACCCATTCGCTGACATTGCCCGCTAGTTGATACACCCCATACGGACTCACGCCCTGGTCGTAACGATCCACGTTCGCCAGCGGCGGATACTTCGCCCCGCGCTTCGATCCCGAGTGGGCAATGTTGCTCTTGATCCACCCAGCTGGTTCGTTGCCCCAGGGAAACATCCGGCCATCCTGACCTCGCGCCGCCTTTTCCCACTCCGCCTCGGTCGGCAGACGAGCCCCTCGCCACCGGCAATAGGCGTCGGCCTCCCGCCAGGACACGCCGATCACCGGGTGTTTCGCAATCTTGTCCGCAAACGGTTGCCCCCGCCAATACCGCGGCCAAGCCGCACCGGTCGCCAGCACATAGCGCAGATAGTTCACATTGCTGACCTCGAACCGGTCGATGCTGAAGAGGTCGACATAGACCGGCCGCTGCGGCTGTTCCTGCGGCCCGGCGGCTCGATCCATCCGAGGGTCGCTCCCCATGAGAAACGGGCCTTCCGGAATCCGCACCATGCCGCCTGGCACCTCCGTCAGTGCGAGCCGTTCCGCCTCATCGAGCGGAGACCACAAGGGCGGCGGCTTCGGCAGATCGTGGTCGGCATGAACAAGCCCATGAGGCAGGAAGCCCATCAAGAGCACCGCTGCCATCACTATGTTAATCCTCGCTGCTCTGGTCATAGCCGCTCAGCTTTCAGCTATCAGCCGTCAGCCTCCGCAATCAGAAACTGAACGCTGATCGCTAATGGCTGACTGCTTCAATCCGTGTTCAGTGATCCTGCTTGTGAATCATCGGATCGATTTCTCGCTTCGTCTCCTCGAGCACGTTATAGCGATTGTACGGATGCTCCATCACCTCGTTGGCATAGAGCCGCCCGGTCGGAGCCGGGACCGCAATATTGGCCTCCACGGTCCCCTTCGGACCAATGGTGACGGTCTGCTCGATCGTGCTCCGGACGTAGGGATGCCAGACGACCAGCTTATAGGTGCCCGGCGGCACATCGGTCAGGGTGAACCGGCCCTGCTCATCTGTCTTGGCGAAATACGGATTGGTGACGGCTACGCCCCAGCTCTCCATGTACGCGTGAAAACCGCATTGCATGACGAAGACCCGGCGGCCCTTGCTGAGATTGACTAATTGCTTCATCGGCGGGCCGGCCATGTGTTTGTGGTACATCCCGGCATCGCTGCGATCCTTCAGGTTGCGCGGATGCTGCGGATTCATCGGCAGCGGCACGTTGAACAGCACGCGCGGACCCAATTGCGAGGTTTCATAGGCCTGAATGTCGTGCATGACGGGGTCCATGTTGACCACCGTCACCGATTGATCGTCCCGCACGACGGTGGTGAACGGTTCGAACAAGCAGTCTTTCGCGTCGATTTGCGGCACGCTCTTTTCCACGAAGGGTTTGCCTTTACCGATCCCTTCCAGATAGACCACCACGTCCTGAAACTCGCCCGCCGGCCCGACCTGGAACGGTTGCAGGATGCGCCAGCCTTGCCCGTCCGAAATGCGCCCGCAATAGAATTGGTCCGGCAAGGTCGTGAGGTTGTACCCTTTCGGCTTGGGGACTGTCCCCTCTAGCTTCACGGCACCCGTGAGGGTCCCACCCTCCGAAACCGTGATTTCCTCATATGCAAAGGCAGGACTGCCAAGACAGGCAGCCATCAGCCCCACCATGATGGTGTTTTTTATCTTCATCACTCCGGCCTCCTTCTTCGGCTTTCGTCGCTCATATTTCGTATCTCGCACAAGGCCAAGAGCATGTGGCATATAGCTGATAGCGTGCGGTCCAGAATAACTAGCGGGAATATCCTTACCTTCAGCTATAGGCCATACGCCATCAGCCATACGCTCTTATCCTCCAAATACGCGTCACGAGATCCTTGCTCACCACTTCAAACGCAGATGGGGGAGCCGCATGAATAAGCCAGCTCCCCCATCAGGTGTTACACCATGTCCAACCCGATTACTTCATGGCAGTTGGAATGGCCTGCGGCTGAGGCTGCACCTCTGCTTGGCGAGCCCCGGCGCCGACGGCACCCAGAGGCTGAATCCGGGTATCGCCTGCCGGCAACACACGGAGGTAGCCCCACTGTCCGGACTGCGTGTAGGGCAGCCGCGCATTCGACCACACGAAGTCTCCCACTTGACGATACGGTCCGCCCGCACCGCCACGGATGAAGACGTCGAGGGTCTCAGACCCGGCATATTCCACCACGCTGATCATGTCGGCGCCCGGCATGTAGGGTTCGATCGGCCACTCGTGGCCTTCGACCCCGAACATCCCGTTCTGCTCGCTGTTCGCGCCGATGACGTGGATACGCACCGCATCACCCGCATGCGCCTCGATCAACGGCGTCACGGGATCTTCGGGCTTGTCCACCTTGCACGGCTGGAAAATCTTGCCCAGCGAACAGCCTTCTTCCTCACGGAACTTGTACGGTTCCGCACGGTAGTTGACCGACGTCAGACCGGCCACGTTCTGCACGTACGGCATGAACGCAGTCCCGATGATGTTGTCCTCATCTTGGAAGAAGAGGGCCACGTCACGGTAGTTCCGTTTGCCGACGTTTTCCGGAAGGCTGGCATCGACGATGACGTCGGCCCGCCACGTGTTCTTCTGCGACACATCGGCACCAGTGACAGGATCACGATACTGCGACCCTCTCGCGCCGATGACGATCGCGCCGTACAATCCGTTGCGCGGATTGACGACGATATTCCCACCGTCCCACACCAGCGACGTCGTCTCCTTATTGGAAGGATGCGCGTAGTAGGTGTAGGTGCGGCTCTCGCCCGGCGCCACGGTCTGATCGCCGGGGTTGTTGCCGACGTTCAAGCCCTGGCTGTCTCTCGGATCGAAGGACAGGCCCGGCGCAAAGAAGGACGCCCGGCTCGCCTTCATCTTGTTCTTCAGATGGACCTTCAGACAGTCGCCCAAGTTGGCACGCAGCGTGAGCGGATTCGGCGTCACGTTGCCCGCCACCGTCGCGGCTTCCTCTTCCAGCGCGAAGATCTTGCCTTCCGGCATGGTCATTTCGATCTTCCGCTCGAAATCCACCTCGATCACATCCGGCGCCTTCGCATTGAGCTTCATCGGGCGATCCAACGCCACGACGTTGAAGCTCTTCACAGGGGCATCGGACGGACAGACTGAGTTGGGAGTCGCGGGAATCCCGAGAGGATTGGTCCCCTTGGGCAGTGGCTTCAGGTCTGCCACTTCCTTGTCGAGCACGCGAATGATACCCCATCCCCCTTCGGCGAAGTGTGACGTTCGGCCGTTGAAGTGGATGTAATCGCCCGGCATGCCCTGGAACCCGCCCGCCTTGGTCACGAGGTCATACCGTTCGGCGATCCCCACGTGAATGGAGTTCTTCCGATTGGCATCCGCCGCATACCGTTCCGTCAGGAAGGTATGGCCGGAGATCGTCCAGACGTGCGATTCGTTCATCAGCTGGTGCAACAGACGAAACACCATGGTGTCGCCCGTGTACGCCCGCAAGAGCGGCGTACCAGGATCACCATGGATCGCGCTGCTGAACAGCTTCGAGGTATCCGGATTGTTGGACAAGCGTTGGGCAAACGGGGCCGCGCGGAAGTTGAAACCGCTGCCGGTCGTGTGCGTCCCGCCGTTGATGTACTTGTTCGGTGCATTCATGATCTTCTCAGGCATCTGGAACGACACCGTCTTGCCGGCTTCCAGCGCCACTTCGATCGGCTGTCCCGGAGGATTGCCGGCCTCGATGACGTTGACGGTATGCGGCACCGTGTCGTGGATGGAGACCATCAACTCACGGAAGCTGCCGCTGACACCGGCGCCGATCGGCTCATTGCTATGGATGTCCGCGATCGGCCCGCTATACACGAGCTTGCCGTTCTTCGGATCATGATAGGTGGATCCGTATGGCTCCACGAGCGTCACACCGAACCCGCCATGCGGCCAGGTCGTCGCGCCGAACGCGTGGTCATGCCAGAACACGGTCCCCATATCCACGTCGACCCACCACCGATAACGCACGAACTCCGGCGACACGAGATCGCCCGCCGGGTGGTTCTGCTTCAACGGCTTGAAGAACGTGACCAGATCACCCTTGATCTCCTTGATCCGGGCGACTTCCTGGCAGCTCTTATCACGCGGCAGCGAGGCCGTCGGGTCGTTGCCCTTCTCCAAACAATCCATGCCGACCATCAGCTCGGTGTTTTCATGGAACTTCATCGCACCGGGCGCCATTTGGATCTTGATGGAGGTCGCACCGGCTTTCACCGCATCCGTGAGTTTCGCCACCATCGGCGCCGGGAGACCATGCTTGGTCTTCTTACCCCACATGGTGAACGGTCGGACCGACATCTCATATTCGAATCCGGAGATCACGCCATCCGAATTCCCCGTGTCGAACTGAAAGAAGTGGGGATGGATGTTGATCTTGGACGACTGGAAATTCGTGTAATCATCGTCGTCCCACTCGCTCGTCAACAACAAATCCACGCAGTCATACACGTTGGCGCGGATGACGGCGGGCAGCTTCAGATCATCGTTGGCTCTGGTCAGACGCTCTTCTTCATGAAGCACGTAGATCAGACCGTCCTTGTCCACCATGGCCGGCTCTTTGCCCTGCTTCTTGGCCAGGGTAATCGGCATGCGGACAAAGTGGATGTTGTAGTGCTTCTGATTGGCGTTGTCAGGGCAGAGACTCCACCGGCCCTGCTCGCCCGGCATAGCCGGCTCGGAGGTCCGCTCACCATTCGCATCCTGGTGAATCGGCTCAAGCCACGGCGCACCGTTATGATTCGCCGAGAACGGCACCCGTTTGCCGAAATGCGGCTTAAACAGCGGCCAAGCCATCCGGCCCGTCGTCGGGTCGAAGAGAATGGCCGGTCTGGTCGAGTCATCCCACTTCGCCGCCCAGGTATACTTGGGATACTGCGCCGTGCTTTCCCGCTCGCCGACGGCGACATTCCCGTTCCACTTCCAATCCCACACGGTCGCGTCATAGGCCATGATCTGGGCCTTCTCGTCGCTGGTGTGGCCAGGCTGGCCTTGAGCCGGCACGAACATCTCGACCCAGTCCTTGATGTTCACGATCACGGGATCGGACTTCCAGTTGGTCTTCTGGCTTTTATCGACAATCTTGAACGTCTTGCCGAACCAGTCGACCGTGCTGCCGATCAACTTGTCTGAAGACACACCCAGCTTCATGCGACCCTGCCGATCCGGCAATTCACGCAGATCCGGCATCGTGTCGGTGCGTGCCGCCCCGGCTTGCAAGGTGTTGTAGAAACGGCCATAGCCCCACATCCCCGCCACATAATGGTGCGCGACGTGGCAGTGGAAGAGGAATTCGCCGGCTAAGTGCTGGCAGCCCCCGCCACCGCATTCCGGCTCGAGATCCAAGGCTTCTGACGGACCGATGACTTCGACGTCCACGCGATCGGATTTCGTCCGGACCACCGGATACTTGACCGGCCCATCCTGACCCATCGCCCAGAGATTATTCGGCTCCGTGACTGGGCTGCGCTGCCAGCGAATCGATCCGCTGTGCGGATGGTGAGAGTGAAACACTTCGGACCCACCGTGCACAATCCGCCACTTGACGGGATCACCGAGATAGCCGCGAGGAATCGTCGTCGGCGCATCGCCGAAGGTATAGGCGCTGTAGGCCAACGACTCGTCCTCGAAGCCGAAATACTCGTGCTGCAGATGCATTTGATCGATGCCGAACGGCTCGCTGCGATAGTTCAACGCACGACCGCCTGGCCGATAGGCATCGGTCAACGGATCGCGCTGGGGCAAGAAGTCGCCCTTTTTATTCAACGGACGGAACGCTTCGTCGCCGATCTCGTGATAGAAAATCACGAACTCGCGAAAGTCCGCTCCGGACCCGTTGTCGATGTTCACCTGCCAGCCGCTCTTGGTCTCCGGCGCAGGGCCTCCACTTCCGAGCGCATCCACGTACTTCGAACCCTTCGGCTCCACGATGAACGCGCCAAAGAGACCGAGCACGGTCAATTCACGGTCATGGCTGTAGGAATGGAACTGCCGCACACCCTCCTGCATCTGCGGATGGATGTACCATTCAAACTCTTGCGACTTGCCCGGCGAGATAATGGACTCCGGGTTCGTCGTGGTGGCCGGCTTGCCGGTGGCGCTCACAATCATGCTGGACGCCGCGATAAAGAGGCTGCCCTCCTCGCCCTCCATCTGATTGCGAAGGGTCATCTTGACACAATCGCCCTGGTTGGCACGGATGACTAACGGCTGAATCATGTCACCCTGCAGCCCCGTCGTGACAGCGCCGGGATCAAACCCCTCTTTTTCACGCGCGGCCTTGTTCTTCTCCTCTTCCGCCCGCACCTTGCTGACGTCCGGCGTCAGCACGTACATGTAGCCGGGATAAAAATCCAGCCAGCGGTTCAGGGTAATCTCGATGTTGATCATCGAGACATCGTACTGCTTGACCGGTACGTCGGCAGGACATTTTCCTCCGGACGTCATGACCGGCTCGCCCTTCGACGCATCGGTCGCCAATAGGAAGCTGCTCCCGTCCTGGCCCATGTACTGGTGCATCATCGACATCTCGTTGAACGCACCCGACGTCGCTTGGGCCTGCCCGTCTTTCTGCGCCTGCTGTTCCAGCTTCTCCATCAGGCGATGGTGCTGCATCTCCATCTTTTCCGCGTTGCCCGCACGACCCTCGATGGCGTTTTCCACCACCGTCTGCCCCTTGAGTTGCTGGGTCCACCCCGGCATCGCGACAGGCGTCGCATGTCCGTCGTGCGACTGATCCCCTGGCCCGGCTGCAAACACCCACGGCGCCGCGAGCAAACTGCCCGACAACAATGCCGCCTGCAGGCTACGCATCGCATCGCGACGCTTACGCCTGCGTTCCGATCCTTGCGTTGAAGACCTCATAATGTCGGCCTCCCTCCTTAATAAAAATTCCCGCGCCCATCCGCGGGAGTGGTTAAAAAACGTGGTCGTGTGACCGGCCTCCGTCAGGCGGGACCCCGGCTGCTCCGGCCTCTCCCCTCCCCCTCCACGAAACACTCCAAAGGGGAAAAGGGCTGGTGAAGGATGTCCTCAGAGACGAGGGAGCAGGTCATTCGGAGGCCGGTCCTAATCACCCGCACCTTCACCAGCGCTTCTCCTAAGGGCAATAGGCATGCCCCGTCCAGCTGAGCTGGCAGGCACAACATTTCACCTATGTTGTGAATAGGTTGTGGCGATACTGTGAAAAGAAAGGCGGACGGGGCGAGGCTACTGATTTCCACACTATTAGACAGCGAAACAATGCATTCAAACTATGTCCTTGAAAGACAAGTACTTAGGCTGTCCAATGTTATGGACAGGAGAATAGTGATTTTGGGGCAAGAAGGGGCACCGAATGATTGAAGGAAGCCTCCTCTGTGCAGGAATAATCCGACCGATTCTGATGCGGGACTGAGAGACTGAGGAGAATCGACTCGAGGTGAGACCGATTCGACCCAGTGTTACTGGATGCCGAAGTCGCGCAGCTTGTTATACAGGCTCGCGCGACTGATCTTGAGTAGGCGGGCAGTTTTCACTCGATTCCCCGATGTCTGCTGCAGCACCTGGAGAATGCGAGCCCGTTCGGCCTGTCGAGCGGCATTCCGCACGATCGTCCTAAGATCACCGTCCTTGGCGTGAGACCCCAGCGCCACCAGATCCGCGCAGGTCAGTTCCGTATGAGTGGTGGTGACAACCGCACGTTCGATGTAGTGCTGCAGTTCACGCACGTTACCGGGCCAGGGTGCGGCCGTCAACGCACGTAGGGCCTCCTCGCTCACCTGGCGAAGCGCTTGGCGGTGCCGGTCACAGGAAGTGGCAATAAACTGAGAGACCAATAGAGGGATATCCCCTCTCCGCTCACGCAGGGGGGACAGGTGAACCGGTAACACGGCCAAGCGATAGTACAGGTCCTGCCGAAAGACTTTTGCCTTCACCAGATCGGTCAGATCCTTGTTCGTCGCCGAAATGACGCGGACATCGATCTTGATCGGCTGAGTGCCGCCGACCCGCTTGATCTCACCTTCCTGCAGGACCCGCAGGAGTTTGGCTTGGAACATCGGAGAGGTGTCGGCAATCTCGTCCAAGAATATGGTGCCGCCGTCGGCCTCTTCAAATAGACCGGGCTTGGCCGAAGCGGCCCCGGTAAAGGCCCCTTTGACATGGCCGAACAGTTCGCTTTCCAGCAAGGTCTCGGGCAGCGCCCCGCAATCCACCACGACAAACGGTTTCTCGCGGCGATAGCTGGTCTGGTGAATGGTCCTGGCCACCAGCTCCTTTCCTGTCCCGCTCTCGCCTTGGATCAGCACCGTGGCCGCACTGTCGGCGACCAACCGAATCATGTCGAACAACTGATGCATGACCGGACTGGCACCGACGAGGTCTCCCAATTGTGAGTCGGTTCGCTCCGGGCGCAACCGCCCGCGCCTTTGCAGTGGAGTAGTGTCCGGGAGGCCCGCTTTATCCGATCGTTTATGGAACAGCACCAGTACCGACCCGACTTCACCCGAGGCTGACATGAGTGGGAACGCCTGGTGCATGCCACAGGCCGTGCCATCCCCGGCACTGGCACAGGAGATCGTCCGAACCTCCCGCGTCTCAAAAACCGTGGTGGCCGGACATGTGCCGCAAGGGTCCGTCATTTTGACAAAGGCTTCATAACATTTGGCAGGCTTGGCTGTCGCAGGCTGCCCCCCCGCGCTTTCCCAGGCTACGTCATTGGCATAGACCACGTTCTGGTCTCGATCCATGACGACGACGCGGTCGGTCAACCCGTCGGCCAACTGCTTGAGAGCCTCCAGGCGAGCCGCTAGAATCGGGTCAACAAAGGGAGATATGGGCGGCAGCTGTGAGTGAGATCCGGCCATCTGATCACTCCTAATATCCGTGGGGATCAACAGGGGGTCTTCTACGTTGTGAAGCCCCTACTTGTACTCTGCTCATCGCCCCAAAACAACCCTCTCCCCCAATGGGGGAACGGCCATGAGGCACGCCCATCCTGCGCGGGTATTCAATGCAGGAGCCGACGCTCCGGCGTCGTGCCGGGAGCCTTCAGCAATTGTTTCACCGTCGCCTTCAGTTCCGACAGCCGAACCGGCTTGTCGAAGTAGGCGGTCGCCCCGCTTTTCATCGCCTCGTCCTTGGTCTGCGCATCGCCGAACGCGGTCATGACGATAATCGGACAACCGGGCGCGCAGATTCTCAGCCTATGCACATATTCAAACCCTCCAGCCGGCATCTTCAGGTCGGTGACAATCAGGTCCGGCGCCGCTCGCATGACCGCAGCCAGACCTTCCTCGCCATTGGTGGCTTCCCGCAATTGATACCCTTCGCCCCACAACTCGTCACAGAGTAAACTCCGCATGTCTTTGTCGTCTTCCACGACCAATAACACGGCTGGTGTTCCCCTTTCCGCGTTCACGCTGGATCCCTCACTGAGCGTACTCATCATCGAACCAGCTACAACGCAAGGCATGTGCCACTGACACCAAGGTGGGGTCACGATCAAATCCTTGTGTTCTTTGGAGAAATCGAGGTGACGGTGTTATTGAACAGGGTTGCAGCGGGTGGTGCTCTGGCGAGAAAGACCCCACCCTCAGAAAAAGCCCTGTCCCGAACCGCTACAGCACAGGATCGACGGGCATCGCTGGCGCCACACCGCTCCTATCGGATCGGACGAATGACTATTGAGGACTGGCCGGTGCGGCCGTATGGATCGGCAGGCAAATGGTGAAGACTGTCCCTTTTCCCGGTTCGCTCTCGACGTGAATGGTGCCACTATGTTCTTCGATAATACCCTTCACCACGGTGAGGCCTAAGCCGGTTCCCTTTCCGAACTCCTTGGTCGTGAAGAACGGGTCGAAGATCTTGGCGATCACCTCGCGTGGCATGCCATGACCGGTATCCGCGGCCGTAAGCTTGACCATGCCGCGGTCAGGAGCCAATGCCAGTCTCAAGGTGCCCCCCTCCGGCATCGCATGAATCGCATTCATCACCAGATTGATCAGCACTTGGCTCATCTGATCGGCGTCGGCATGCACCAACGGACAGGCCTCTGCAAAGAAGGTTTCGACGGTGATGCCGTGATGAGCCAGGCGCTCTTGAAAGATCTCCAGATTGTCTTCGATCGTTTGGTGCAGGTCCAAGGCACGGTGTTCAACCGGGCGTCGGCGGGCGAAGGCCAGCAATTGATTCATCACCCTCGTGATCCGCTCAACTTGGCTGACGATGGTTTGAAGTCCCTTTCTGACCGGTTCCTCTTTCGTGCGCTCCATGAGATACTCGGCTCGACCCAGGATGACGTTCATGGGCGTGCCGATCTCGTGCGCCATGCCGGATGCCACCGTCCCGAGCTCTGCCACCCGCTCGGTCCGGCGGAGCTGCGCTTGCAGGCGCTTCCGCTCCGTGATGTCCCGGGCGACGATGAGAACAGCGGGGCCCTCTTGATCGCGATAATGCGCGGCGGTGGCCTCTACCTCAACGGTGGACCCGTCGATCCTGACAAACAGTTGTTCGAACAGAGGGACCTGCTCTTGCTCGTCGGTGACTCGGGAGAGGCGTCGTTGCAGGACGGCACGCTCGTCGAACGGGATAAAATCGATCAGCGGCCGTCCCACTATTTGGTTCTCATCGGCCGCGCCGAGCAAACTCACTGCTTCGCCATTGCCGAACATGATGCAATCGCCCCGCAGGACAAAAATGGCGTCGGGCGAAACTTGTACGAGACGACGATACCGTTCCTCACTCTGCCGCATGGCGGCTTCCGCCTGTTTTCGTTCGGTGATATCCCGAATGATCGCGGCCAAGCCGGCGGGTTTTCCGTCTTCCCCCCTGACCATGGATACGGTGAGGGCCACCGGCACCCGCGAGCCATCTTTCCGGATATATTCTTTCTCATACTCGGCCGGTTCACCCGTTTCAATGACCCGTGCGATCGCCGTCGCTTGCAACTTGCGATGCTCCTCGGGAGTCAGCTCGCCATAATTCATCCGCAACAGCTCGTCCTGCGAATACCCCGTCAACTGGGCAAAGGCCCGGTTGGCCAGCACAAATTTGCCGTCCAGTGAGGCATACCCGATGGCATCTTTGGACGATTCCACGATGTCCTCGAACAGGCCCTGCACCGTTCTCAAGGACGCCTCCGCCTGCTTACGGGCCGTGACATCCCGAGTCACTCCGAGCACCGCAGTGATGACTCCGCCTGCGCCTCGTAAGGGGACGGCATGCATTTCAAGCCAGCGATGGGCACCTTTGAGTCCCAGGATTTCAAATTTCAACAAACCCGCTTCCCCCCGTCCGGCCTTGGCCCCCAGCTCGCGAAACGCGGCGCGAAAGTGCGGCATCACCAGATGGGCCACATCCTTCCCGACGATGTCTCGGCTGCTCTCCGCTTCGATCATCGCCAGCCCCGCTGCATTCATGGTCTGAACGGTCCCGTCGAGATTCACCACGGCCACACACTCAGGTTCGGTTTCGATGATGGTTCTGAGGAGGCCTTCCCTCTCAGCCAACTCATTCTCCAGCCGCCCTCGTTCCGTAATGTCACGCAGAATCACGGTGAAGTATCGCCTGCCCTCCACGCCCACCTGCGAAATGGAGGCTTCAATCGGAAATTCTTCCCCATTGGCCCGGACTCCGGTAATCGTGCCCAGCGCGCCCATCCTCCGAGTGGTGATCCCGGACTGAGCGAATCGCTTGATGTGCTCGCCATGGGTGCTACGAAACCGCTCTGGAATGAGGCGATCCAAGGGACGGCCCAACAACTCGCCGGCCGACCATCGGAACATCCGTTCCGCGGCCTGGTTGAACAGAATGATCTTCTGATTCTCGTCGACGCTGATGATGGCGTCCATGGCCGATTGGACGATCCCTTCCAGCCGCAGATTCTCCTCGCGCATTTGCTCTTCCGCCCGGCGTTGTCCTGCAACCGCACCCAACGCAGCCGCCTCGGCGTCGGCCCTCGCCAACTCAGCTTGCGTTTGCTGAGCCTGCGCATTTGTGAGTGCCTGTGACACCTGCTTGCGACTCACCAACACCAGCGCGAAGCCCCACATGAGCCCAATTCCCAGCAGGCGATTGATCATGGCATACAGGGGCGAACCGCCCTGGGGCGACGCGACAAAACCGATGCCCAGCAGGAGGGTAACCAGGCAGGCGAAGTACAGAGGAGCGCGTGGACGGGAGGAGGTCACCGTGAGCGTGAGCGGAATGGCATACAGCACCCACTCGACCACACCGGGCGGCGTCTGCAAATCCAGGAGGAAGATTCCGACGGTCAGGAGAGCCGTGAGGCCATATTCAGCCAGGAAAGATGTGTGATTCGGAGGCTGCAAGCCAATGACTCCCAGCGCGGTGGCACGACGGCGGGCCTATTCGTCCGGCTGTGATTTGCCTTCGATTTCGGCCAGCTTCCGGTACAGCGTCTTTCGGTCGATGCCCAGGACATGGGCGGCCTGATACTTGTTGCCGCCCGTCTTCTCCAGGATCTTGACGATGTACTCTTTTTCCACTTCATGCAGAGGCAGCGTGCGTTCAGCCGCTTCATCCAAGATACGCCGGTCCCCACGTGCCCCCTGTACCGGGACGGGCAAATCGTCCGCGCCGATCGTTTCGCCATGGCTCAGCGTCACGGCCCGCTCGATCACATTCTCTAACTCCCGCACGTTGCCCGGCCAGGCATAGTCGACCAGCATCGCGAGGGCTGCTTCGCTGAGCCCCTTCACCCGTTTGCCGCGGATCTCGGCGCACCTCTTCAGAAACGCATCCACCAGGATCGGAATATCTTCCCGGCGTTCCCGCAACGGCGGAAGCCGCAACTCGATGACATTGAGGCGATAGTAAAAATCTTCGCGGAATCGCTTGTGCTTGACCTCATCAACAAGATTCAGGTTCGTCGCGGCGATGATCCGAACATCCACGGAAATGGATTTGGTCGCGCCCACACGCCGGATTTCTCGCTCCTGAATGGCGCGCAGCAGTTTCGCCTGGAGCATGAGCGGGAGTTCGCTGATCTCGTCCAGAAACAAGGTGCCCTTTTGCGCCTCCTCAAAGAGCCCGCGCTTGTCCATTTTGGCATCCGTAAAGGAGCCCCGCATGTGCCCGAAGAGCTCGCTTTCCAACAATTGTTCAGGAATGGCAGCGCAGTTGACGGGCACAAACGGGGCATCGCGGCGATCGCTGTTGTAATGAATGGCCTTGGCGACCAATTCTTTTCCCGTCCCGCTCTCACCGGTAATCAACACATTGGTCGGGCTGTCGGCCACCCGCCGAATCAGATCGAAGACAGCCTGCATCGGCTTACTTTTCCCGAGAATCTGGTGAAAGCTGTACTCCTTGTGCACTTCTTTCCGAAGACGGCTGACCTCACGCCGGAGCGCCGCCTCACGAATCGCCCGCTCGACCACACGAACCAGCTCCTCGGTTTTTACCGGCTTGGTGAGGTAGTCGCTGGCGCCATACCGCATGGCCTCGACCGCGGTTTCCACTGATCCGAAGGCCGTCATCAGGATCACCCCGATATCAGGATACATGTGTTTGATTTCAGCCAGCAGTTCAGTTCCGAGCATGCCTTTCATGCGGAGATCGGTGAGCACCACAGCATAGTCTTCCGCACCCAGATGCTGGAGCGCCTCGTGCCCGCTGCCGACCCCCGTGCATTGATGCCCTCGGCCTTCTAAAACGTCACACAGCAGACTGCGCATGTCTGCGTCGTCATCGACCACTAATACTGCGCCCCAATCCTCAGTCATACGGCTTCCTTCAATTAATCCCATCATCGGACCGGTCTCTGCAGCAAATTCGCGCACAGCCTAATCGGGTTGTTCGTGGGTGGTCAAGGGGCGTCACGCCGCACCCCTTTCCTCCCTGCTGTCGCCAAATGCCCCAGCCGCCGTTTGTGGCCATGCACGGATAAACGTGAAAACCCGGTACGTCCATACCTCTGTCGACCCAGGCGGCTGCCGCGGAACGGCACCTCTCTTGCGTCTTTACCGTCCAAGTAGGAGATGAGTCATGGATACCGACCCCTCGGAACTCGAAACGCAGCCGACCCACAGCCCAACGCCGGTCGTGCTGTCTCCCGTTCCCATAGTGCAAGGGCAAGGCCATGGACAGGTCCCTGTTACCATAGCGACGACGGCCTTCCCGCACAAGCGGCGGGGGGTCTCGCTCGCGATCGGTAGCGTGGGTCTGCTCGCCCTCCTGGCCATTGGCCTCTGGTACTGGTTGTCCAACGTCCCGGTCGCCGGCCACTACAAGACCCTCCCCATCGAGCGCGGTCCCATCACCGCACTCGTCACTGCCACGGGAGCCGTGAACCCGGTCGTGTCGGTTCAAGTCGGCAGTCAGGTCTCTGGCAAAATCGCGAAACTCTATGCCGACTTTAATTCGGTCGTGAGGGAGGGGCAGATCCTCGCATCGATCGATCAGAAGCCCTATCAAGCTAAGGTGAGCCAGGCCAGGGCCGCGCTCAAGAGTGCGAAGGCCAATCTGGCCAAGGCCCGGAACATGCTCGCGCAACGAACATTGGAGTTGAATCGCATGACCGACCTGCGACGCCAACAATTCGTGGCTCAATCCGACCTGGATCTGGCCAGGACGAATTATCACGACGCCGAGGCGCAGGTTGACCTCACGCATGCACAAGTCGATCAAGCCAAGGCCACGCTGTCCTCGGCGGAACTGGACCTCGGCTATACCACCATCTACTCGCCGGTGAATGGAACAGTCGTCTCCCGCAATGTGGAGGAAGGACAGACCGTCGTCGCCAGTTTTCAAACACCCACGCTGTTTGTGCTCGCACAGGATCTCACTCGCATGCAGGTCGTCGCCAATGTCAGCGAATCCGATATTGGCGGCGTGAAAGAGGGCAAGTCGAGCGACTTTCGAGTGGATGCGTACCCACGCGAGTTCTTTCACGGCCTTGTGACGCAGGTCAGAAATGCACCGGTCAGCATTCAGAATGTCGTCACCTACGATGTGATCATCTCCGTCGAGAACCCTGAACTCAAACTCAAACCCGGAATGACGGCCAACATCACGATCGTGACCGCGCGAAACGACGATGCGCTCCGGGTGCCCAATGCCGCGATGCGATTCCGTATGCCCGGCGTGCCGGTGGATCGCAAGACGCCGCAGCTCTGGCTCCTTGAGACGACGGGACGCGTGCGGGCAGTACCGGTCACCACCGGCATTACGGACTCGTTGTTCACGGAGCTCGTCACGGACGAGGTGCGGGAAGGAGAGAGCGTGATCGTGGGGATTGCCTCGCCTGAGGACAACCCGCAGGAAAAGCTGCCGCCTGGTTTTGAATTCGGACCGAAGATGCGATGAGCGTCATGACCATGCCATGAGCTTCCTCTGGTTGACCATCCAATCGGCCCTGCGCGTGCTGAAACGGAACCCCCTCCGTGCAGGCCTGACTATGCTCGGCATTATCATCGGTGTCGGAGCCGTCGTCGGCATGGTCAGCCTCGGGCAAGGCGCAACGGCCTCGGTTCAACGCGAAATCGCCAGCCTCGGGACCAACGTGCTCATCATCATCCCAGGCGCCACCACCGTGGGTGGAGTACGCGGCGGGTTGGGCACGGTCTCCACGCTGACCGTCGAAGATGCGCGCGACATCGAAAAGCGAGTCGGCGACATCAGCCTCGTGACCTATGCCTCGCGATCCGTCTTACAAGCCATTCACGAACATAAGAATTGGAACACGGTGGCGCTCGGCACCACAACGGCCTTCACCGACCTCCGCAACTGGCCAGTGGCCGAGGGGAGTTTCTTCACCCATGTGGATGAAGATGCCGCGACCAAAGTGGTGGTACTGGGGAAAACCGTCGCGGACAACCTGTTCGAGCGCGGAGAGGACGTGATCGGGGCCCAGATTCGGATTAAGAATGTACCGCTTCGCGTCATCGGCGTCCTGTCTCCGAAGGGGCAATCGCTGTCAGGGCAAGATCAGGACGACATCGTCATCCTTCCATTCACAACTGCGGAGCGAAAGGTCTTGGGCACCAAGTTCCTGGGAACCGTCGGGATCATCATGGTCGCCACGCAGCACCGCTACAGTATCCCTGCCGCCGTCGAAGACATTAAAGGCCTGCTACGCGCGAGACACCGAATTCACCCGGCCGAGGAGAACGACTTTACGATCCGTACCATGGAAGATGTGGCCAAGACCGTCGCCGGAGCCAGCCGTACGATGATGGTGATGCTGTTGAGCATCGCGTCGATTTCACTGGTGGTCGGCGGCATCGGGATCATGAACATTCTGCTGGTGTCGGTGACGGAACGCACCAGAGAGATCGGGATTCGCATGGCTGTCGGGGCCAAACGCGCCCACATTCTGCTGCAGTTTCTCGTCGAAGCGATCATTTTGACCGCAATCGGCGGTGTGGTCGGCGTCCTGTTCGGAATCGCGGGCGCACGCCTCCTGACCCGTCTCATCGGCTGGCCCACGATCATCTCGTCTCAAGCCGTGGCTGTTGCATTCCTCTTCTCCGTGGCCGTGGGCATCTTCTTCGGCCTCTACCCGGCAAACAAGGCCGCGCGGATGAATCCGATCGAAGCGCTGCACTATGAATAGGCACAGAAACTACCCAGCTGTCGGAGTCTCCAGCCTGAGTTCTTGACAGAGTTTTTCTGAGCGAGGATAGTGTCGAGAATTCGGCATCCTACAGCAAGCAGGGCCCAAGATAGGTGTCAACCGCAGAGGCTCTGCTGCAGCTTATGTGGAGGTCAAGATGGCAAATTTAACCGAGGTTCTAAAACATGCTCTAAGCCTAGAGGTCCGTGATCGTGCAACCCTCGCAGAAAGGCTCCTTGCCAGCCTGGAGGAGATCACCGAGGAAGAAGCGGAACGTCTTTGGGCAGAGGAGGCGGAACGGCGATTGAAGGAGTATCACGCCGGCCGTGCTCAAGCGGTTTCGGCGGACGAGGTCCA
>JAHFEW010000156.1 GCA_023248215.1 Nitrospira sp. | reverse complement strand
CGGCCTGCCTGCCGCCTGTCTGCGGGCCGCGCACAGGCAGGCGCTCCGCTTGGCGCAGGCAGGTCGCCCTTATCCTCGGGAAAGAACTTCTGAATCGTGGTAAAGACCACGCCGCCAGAAGCGACCTTCAGCTTCTCACGCAGGTCAGCGCGATCCGCCGCCTGTACTGGTGGCTGGCGCAGGAGATCATGGCAACGGGCGAAGGTGCCGAAGAGTTGGTCGTCGAGGTCGTTGCGGTCGGTGAGCACCACAATGGTAGGGTTCTCCATCGCCGGGTGCAGGATCACGCGGCCTGCGTAGAAGGCCATCGTCAGACTCTTGCCCGAGCCTTGCGTATGCCACACCACACCAACCCGCCGGTCTCCCGGGTCGCCACCTGGCTGGTGCCCCGCCTCGTAGCGGCCCCAAGGGTCCGCCGCCCGATGCTGCGCCACGCGGCGGGATGCTCGCAAGGTTTCCTCGACAGCGACATTCACCGCATGGAACTGGTGGTAGCCCGCCATCTTCTTGGTGAGGCGTCCGCCTGCCTGTCCAGCAGACAGGCCACCCTCATCCTCGAACACGAGGAAGTGCCGTACCAGGTCGAGGAACCGTCGCTTGTCGAACACCCCTTCAAGAATGACTTGTAGCTCCGCCAGCTTCGCCGCGGCATCTTCCCGCCCCGTGATCGTGCGCCAGGGCTTGAACCATTCCTTCCCCGCACCAAGGGTACCGATGCGCGCCTGCACCCCGTCAGAGACGATCAGCGCCGCGTTAGTCGCGAAGAGCGAGGGGATCTGTGCTTGATAAGTTTGGAGTTGCTGATAGGCGCTCCAGATCGTAGCGTTCTCATCAGCCGGGTTTTTCAGTTCGATCACTGCGAGCGGCAGCCCGTTCACGAACAGCACCACATCCGGGCGGCGTATATGCTGACCCTCGGCGACAGTAAACTGGTTCACGGCCAGCCAGTCGTTGTTGGCTGGTTGGTCAAAGTCGAGCACCCGCGCCTGTACGCCTCCAATCGAGCCGTCCTTGCGGCGATACTCGACGTTCACTCCATCGACAAGCATTCGATGTACGGCACGGTTGCGTTCGACCAGCGACGGTGCACCTGCCTGCGCCGAGGCTTCGGCAGGCAGGTCGCTTCGCGTCAGCTTGCGGTAGGCTTCTTCCAGCGCCTCGGTCGGCAAGCCGGGATTGAGCTGTACCAGCGCCTGACGCAACCGCCGCTCTAATACCACATCACGATAATTGGGGTCGCTACGCTCGGCTGCCAGCTCGCCGGCTGCGATGTCCGGGCCATGCAGCACCGCATAGCCGAGGCCTTCCAGCCAGGCGAGAGTGGCATCTTCAACGATGGATTCGCTAAAAGGTGACCCGGTCATAACCTCAGTCTAATTGGGCCTAAATAAAGGGTCGTTGGTTTATCAATGAGTTAGGGTTTCTCGCGTTGGAGATTCCGGTTCAGATCTAAATGACTCAGGCCCAAAACGGTAAATATCGTGCATACTTCTTGGATCCACTCTCAGGATCCTCCAACTTGATGACGCGTGCATCTGCAGTATCGCGGAGAATTCGCGACACGGTTTCAGCCCGTTCATCGGCAAGGCCAAAGCGTTTACGCAAAGTCTGATTGCTCATTGTCTCCCGCATCACATACCGAAGACAGCAGTGCTGATAGCACGCGCGGATGCGATCCTCCCGGCTCATGTCGGAAAACGGACGATGGCCATAAAGAATGCATGTCGTTCGGACGCTATCCATGCGAAATTCAGGAGCCGGTAACTGAAACACTTCAGCGGCATCGACGATCTTATCGATACCGCTCCCCTTTTCTTCACAGATACCGAGCCGTCGCATCAAATCGGCTAATTGTTCGTTTCGAGATCGGTACTCATCGATAAACCGCTCCGGCTGCACGCTCGGTTGCCCAGGGTTTGAGACCTCGATGCGATCGTCGTAGATCTCGATCATGACGGAGACCCCTGACAGCGTAAAATCTTGATGGAAGAGCGCGTTCGCGACAAGCTCGCGAATCGCAATCGCCGGATACATCCGCGTATCTCGACGCAATGCCTGCTCGATCACTTCATTCGCGGGTGTCTGAGACTCGATGAACTGCACTAGTCCATCAAAGGCCACAGCGTAGCCTTTATTGCTCGTCTGTTCCCGCTTAGTACGTAACTTGCCTTTGCCGTCATACACGATGACGCGCGGCGCCTTGCGCGCCACTCCATTGAACTCATCCAGACGTTTCGCAAATAAGACTGCACCGAGGTTGGTGATGCCGAGACCCTGGTGTGTTTTGCGCAGGAGTCGTTCGTGCTCAAGACGGTCCAAGACGGCATCACGTGTTGCTGGATAAGGGAGCTTTAGCAGATCGAAGTAGCTCTGTGTGTCTAACAGCTGAACCACATCGGCAGGAGATAGCCCCTCACAAGCCAAATCCATCAACCAGCTTGGTTTGCCCTCATCAAAGATGGCTCGAAGCTGATCCTCGGTCATCGCAACCGTGTCTTCACCCGAACGCATCAAGTAGTGACCTTCAAGCGAGTATGCGGTGCCGGCTGGACGGCTGGGAATGTGAAAGATCACGACGCGCCCGTCGGCATGCTGGAATTCCTCTACACTCACACGGAACCGCAATTTATCGAGGATACGACTCTGGATCTCGCCCAAGTTTGGGAAGGCGCTACTCCCGACGACCTTCCGGGGTGGCCTGTCCGTCACACCCAAAATCAGCTTGCCACCGCCTTCGTTCGCCAAGGCAACGCAATAGCGGAAGAGCTTCGTTAGGTCGTATTGGTTCTTGGCCTGTTTGAATTCGAGGTGCTCGCCCTCATGCGGCGTATCCATCCAGCGGGTGAGCTCTTCGAGGGTGGTCGTCATATTTCCGCCTCATCGGTCGCGATGCCCAAATCGCAGTGCATGGAGTACCTTATATCCTAAAGCCAGGCAAGAGCGGCATCTTCGACGATGGATTCGGTGAAGTTGCTCACAATTAATTGGGCCCCGTTGCTGTTAGCCCAATAGTTTGAATTTTCAGCCACGAAACCAGATGCGCTGCACTTTGGTCAGCGCGTTTGTGGTCAATTCCGAACTGAATTAATGTTCTTCTGAGCGCTACCTTCATTCCCGCAAGTAGAGTCTCGCGTGAAGCCCAGTCCAATCCCAGGTGCGGTTCCGCAGCAGTCAATACCGAATCACGAAGGTTTGCAGTTGGGGAGACTTCTGTGGGGCTTAGATCAAGGGACTTGAGGTACTCGCCGAGCGCTCTCTTGAGCGGGGACAGCACTCCCTCGTATGAAGGTACGACCTCGGCATTCGGGATATCCGGTTCAGGGGCACGGCGAAGTTCGGTGGATGTGTATTCAAAAACTGGCGCTGCAACCACCTCGGCAGGAGCTTCGGTCGCAGATGAGTCAAGAAAATCAACGTAAGCAGTACGATCCATCGCGTACAACAATCGGCTAGGTTCAACCCTGAGGCTTACGCCTTCTCGAAGGCTCCCGATCCGCAGCGTCAAGACGAGAATCTGACGGTCCTCGTAGTCCTCTACCGCGCTTTCCACCGTGACCGCCCGATCAAGCCGCTCGTGAAGATGGAGGAACCGATCATAAGGTTCTCGGGTATGTTGGAGATCCGGTTCGGTGCCATCATGTGCTGAGAGAAGTATGGCAAGAATTGTATCTGCTGTAAGGAGAAATGCCCGACGCTCATTGTTTGTAAGGGTGTCTAGGAATCCGTCTTTCCCATGCGCAACGGGACAGCTCTCATTCCGTATCTCACTGAGGGCGTCCGCCAGCTTGTTGTGGGCTGATAACAACTTCCCGAGTTTGTTGGCACCTGGGCTGTTTTGAAGCCCCAATACATCTAATGCAGCGACAAGAAGTTCCGTCGTTGAGGGCTCAGACGACGGCATTGGTTTACCGAACTCTCCTAGGATCGTAAGGCAAACGCACTCGATAAAGGATTTAACGGTCGTAATCAGCCCATGGCCCCCACCCTCGTAACTGGCCGCTACGGCCTTGTAGTGATTTGAGAGTGTAGGCGCCAAGGGCCACCGGTCCTTTGCGCGGGGGAAATTTGGTACGAGAGTGTCAAACTCGTTCATCACATTATATTCCCGATGATGCTCTCGGCGGCCTTGACGCGCAGCTCGCCGGAGATGAGCTTTGGCAGCAGCGTGTCGCGCAGGGCAGCGAGAGTGAGGGATTCATATGCGCTCTCAACAATGCGCTCATAAAGAGGCCGCGCCAGCGCTTCAAATACCCGCATCGCGTCAACTGATGGAGTGACGACCGGAATCGGGCGGAAGTTCGCCTTGCTGATCTCAAGGAAGGTCGAGCCGTTCGCGCGACTGACAATCTCTTCGTGTGCGATGCTGGCCCAGAGAAGTAGGAAGATGTTCGACGTTCCAGCCTTAGGCATCATCGCGATGAAGCCCTGATTGATTGCAACTGGAATCTCTGCAACGGCCAAGTAGCCAATGGGGGCTCTCGATGATAGAAGGACGATACCCTTCGGCAGCAATCCGGAACCGATCTGTGACAGCCCTGCGTCTGTGATCCGCCGTTCGGTATCGAGCAGGACGGGAACCGACAGTCTGGACAGGTCCTTAGGAGTGGCCCATGCGTGCGTCCCGCCATCCCAATACGCAGGCTCCTTGGTATTCGGAGTAGTTCCGCCCACCACGTCCGCGAGGTCGCCGACGGACTTAACCTGCCACCCCTTCGGAATCTCCCCCAGCTCCGAGTCCTCAAAGAAGTCAGGGAAGAGGTCGGCGAGGTGTTTGGGTAGGCCGCCTGCCTGCCGCGCCGCGTCGCTTTGCGGCGCAGGCAGGGGGTCTTGGCCTTCGGCTTTGGCGCGGACTGGGTCGCCTGTCTGCGTGAGGGCCTTCCTATTTCGAGCTTCCATGTTGGCACGCACAGGCAGGAAGTCCACGAACCACGACTTGAAGAGTGCTCGTGCCATCGCCTCCAGCGTCTCGTTCATTCGCCGGTTCAGCTCGATCTTGTCGTCGAGTGTGCCAAGGATGTGGGCGATGGCGCGTTGCTGTGAGATCGGAGGCAGTGAGATGCACAGCCGTTTCTGGTCGATCAGGCTGAGGTATGGGGCCATGTCGGTTGACGCCTTCATGCCTGCAAGCTGCTCAACGAACTCCGCGCCCTTGCTCCAGTAGCGGAGAAATCCGCCTTCGATGCGAGTGATGTCTTTGCTGCGCCAGTAGCTCAGGTGCGGGGAGTAGACGAATGGAGGCATTGCGTCAGTAACAAACGTCGTGCGGCCCGTGCTATTGCCCTTCGTCGTGACTACAGCATCACCAGGCTTCGCGAGCTTGGATCGGACGCATGACTCAAGCTCCGAGTGGAAACGCTCAACCCCGGAGAAATCGATGTGCGTATCGGTTACGTGCCCGGCACGAAGGAAGATTGGCCCATCGCCACCAAGCTCTTCATTTTTGGCGCGGTAGCCGTCCCCGATCTCAAGCGAGCCTTCGGAAATGAGCTCAGCGAACGTGGTTCGCTCAAAGTCGTCACCTGCCATACCCAAACTCCTTCAGGTTGGCGACAATGGCGGGCTCCAGCTCCGCAGCTTCTTCTCGTTGCAGCCCTAATTGGGCATGGGCAGCGGGTAGTTGCGCAACTGTGCAGTCCGCCGATCGTGCAAGCGGCGCTTGCACCATTCGCTCGAACTGAACGTGCTGGCGCTCAGGCATCGCCCGCCTCCTTAATCTGCGCATCGAGGAAGTGCTGGAGCTGCTCGCGGCTCGGCAGTTCCAACTGG
>JAHFEW010000025.1:2489-50105 GCA_023248215.1 Nitrospira sp. | reverse complement strand
TGGAGCGGGCGATGGGATTTGAACCCACGACAACTTGCTTGGGAAGCAAGGACTCTACCACTGAGCTACGCCCGCCCCTCAGTACAGAGGAACCGAATCCTACGCTGGCGTCGGTGCTAAGTCAAGGTAACAGACTGGAACCAGGTAGCCCACGTTATTCACGAGGGTTCGTGACGAAACCGTCGAGACGCCACGCGAGACGGGCGCGCGGAGCCGCGAGGGAGGGAGGCATCCTTGACCAGGATGTTGACTGACCAAGCGGCGAGCCCGCCGGCCGTCAGGCTTGTCGTAGCGGCGTATCGGCGGATGCAGTAGAAGCCTTCGTGAATAATGCGGGCTAGGCCTTGTATTCCGCCACGGCGAACTTACGGCGGCCGACACGCAGACGGAGCGGCTTGCCGGCTGTCAATGTGATGCTGGCATTCGCATCGGTCAATTTCTGCTCATCGATTTCCACTCCACCCTGTACGATCAACCGCCGGGCTTCGCTCTTGCTCGGCACCAAGCCGGTCTTCGCAATCAAATCGACCAAGCCGATCGATGGGGCGGCGGCATCCTTCACGTCGGACGGCGTAAGGGCCACATGGGCATCGGGCTGTTCCGGAAACTCCCGCGCCTGAAACTTCTGCTGAAACAGACCCCTGGCCTCGCGCCCGGCATTGACCCCGTGGTAACGCGCCACAATCTGCTCAGCCAGCGACTGCTTGGCATCCATCGGATGGGCAGCTTTCACATGTGCCAGATCTTCGGTCGTCAGTAACTCATAGTACCGATGCATGAGCGCGTCGCTGACGGACATGAGCTTGCCGAACATGTCGGCCGGCTTGTCTTCAAGCGCAATGTAATTGCCGAGGCTCTTGCTCATCTTGCGTACGCCGTCGGTTCCCTCCAGGAGCGGCATGGTAATGACCACCTGCGCCTCCTGCCCATAGTCCCGCTGTAGGTCGCGCCCCATCAGGAGATTGAACTTCTGGTCCGTGCCGCCCAGCTCCACGTCGGCCTTGAGCGCGACGGAGTCATACCCTTGGATCAAGGGATACATGAACTCATGAATGCTGATCGGTTTCTCCTCCGTGTAACGCTTGTGAAAGTCTTCTCGTTCCAGCATGCGCGCCACCGTATAGTGGGCGCTCAGTTCGATGAGCGCGTCGGCTGTCATCGCGCTCATCCAGCGGCTGTTGAATTCCACCTGCGTCTTTTTAGGATCCAATATCTTAAAGATCTGGCGCTCGTAGGTCTTCGCATTCTCCAGGACTTTTTCCTTCGAGAGCGCCACACGTGTCTCCGACTGGCCGGTGGGGTCGCCGATCATGCCGGTAAAGTCGCCGATGAGAAAGATCACCTGATGCCCGAGGTCTTGAAAGTGCTTGAGCTTGTGAATCAGGACCGTATGGCCAAGGTGGAGGTCCGGCGCCGTAGGATCAAACCCCGCTTTGATGCGGAGCGGACGTCGCTCCTTGATCGAACGAGCCAGCTTCGATTCCAGCTCGGCAGGCTGGATGACTTCAACAATCCCTCGAAGTATCAGGTCGAGTTGCTGGGATACAGGTGTCACAGGGTGCCTTTATGTCGAGAGGGGGATCTAGTGTTAGTCACCAGGACGTGGGGCCGGAGACGGTCAAACTTCTTGTGGCCGATGCCTTTCACCTGACGAAGGTCTTCGACTTTAGTAAAGGGACCGTGCGATGCACGATGCTCGATCACCCGTTGCGCCAGCTTGGGACCGATGCCCGGCAACGCTTCCAGATCGGACGCGGTTGCGCGATTAAGATCGACTTGGCGTGACGGGTCAGGAGTCGCCGCGTGCGAGTTACCGGACGGTGCAGGAGACTCGGGCGCGTCTAACGGCGGAGCTGCGTGAGGGCCTGAGACCTCAGGCGCTACGCTCAATGCGTCAGCCGGAAGATTCAGCTTTGACGGAACCTTCGTCTGTGGTCGCGAGGCGGTGGCAATCGGAGCGGCCGCCGCCGGCTGAACGTGATGCGGCGTCACCTGCCGTACAGGGGTTACGGAGCCGATCCACACCAAGGATCCCAAGGTGACCGCCAACATCGCGAGCTTGATGAGCAGCGATCGCACCATACTAAGACGTCTTCCGTGCGAGGTGGATCGCGTGCCCATGGACATCTTCCATGGCTTCCATAAAGCCTTCGGCGAACGTCGGATGCGCGTGAATCATGTCGGCCACGCGTGAGACGGTGGCCCCCAGATGCATCGCCAAGGCTGCTTCATGGATGAGATCAGTCGCATGGGCCCCCAGGATATGGGTGCCGAGAATCCGATCGGTATCTGCCTCGGCAATCACTTTCACCAATCCTTGAATATCTCCTGTCGCCTGGGCTTTGCCCAACGCACCGTACCGAAAGCGTCCGATCTTGAGCGCCTGTTGTGGATCTTTCCCGGCTGCGAGACAACGGTCACGGGCCTGTTGTTCCGTCAGTCCAACCCGTCCGATTTCAGGTAACGTAAAGATGCCGGTCGGGATGACATCGTAGTTGATCGTGCGAGGATGGCCGAGCAAGTTTTCGGCCGCCACCTTCCCTTGCGTCGACGCAACATGCGCCAACATGGCCTTGCCGACCACATCCCCGATCGCATAGACACCGGGCACGTTCGTTTCCATCCGATCATCCACCAGAATTTCGCCGCGGGAGCCGACTTCCACGCCGGCTTTTTCCAATCCGATACCGCGTGAATTGAACCCCCGTCCCACGGACACCAATACCTGCTCCACGTTGAATGACAGGCCGTCGCGTAGATGGGCGGTGACCACGTCAGGCTGTCGAGCAATATTATCAACCGTTACACCGGTGCGGATATCCACACCTCGCTTCTTTAGTTCACGCTCCATCATCTGACTGATCTCTTCATCCTCCAATGGCAGCAGGCGCGGCAGCAGTTCGACCATAGTCACCTGCGTACCAAGCCCGCTATAGAGGGAGGCAAACTCACAACCCTCCACTCCTCCGCCGACAATCAGGAGGCTTGCCGGGATTCGCTCGAGGTCCAGCGCCTGCTTGCTGGTGATGATTTGAGTCCCGTCGATGGGAAAGAGGGGAAGGTTCGGCCAGGAAGACCCGGTCGCGATGATCAGGCCATCGGCCACAACCTGGGTTTCGGTGCCGTCTGTCTTGGTGACTCGGATGGTATGGGCATCGAGCAACTCGCCCGTGCCTTCCACATGCACAATGTTCCAGGTTTTAAAAAGGGTGGCGATGCCCTTGACCAGCGTGGACACCACTTTGTTTTTCCGGGCGACCATGACCGCGGCATCATAGGTGATGGGGCCACTGAGCTGGATACCAAGGTCCTTGGCCTTCTTGGCTTTGTCGCCAAGTTCCACGACTGAGAGCAGCGCCTTGCTTGGGATACAGCCCCAATTCAGGCAGACGCCGCCGAGCGCCTGATTTTCGATCACGGTGACACGTGCTCCCAGCTGGGCCGCTCGAATCGCCGCGACGTACCCGCCGGGACCGGCGCCAAGAATTGCGAGGTGTTTCGACATGAGAATTGATTCAATGAACCATTGCCGATTGAATCATCTGTTGTGCGGAGGCCATGGTCAGATGATTCAATGGTGCCATGATGTTCGGTGCTAGTGCTTCTGTTTGCTCAAAAACGCTTCGTACTGGGCGGCCGTCATGAGCTGCTCCACTTCAGCTGGAGTGCTGAGGTCGATCACGGCCATCCAGCCTTTGCCATAGGGATCGGAATTGACGACCTCGGGATGATCCTTGAGATCGGCATTGATCTTCGCGATGGTACCGCTGACAGGGGTATAGATGGTGGAGGTGGTCTTGGTCGATTCCACTTCGCCGATTTGCTGGCCGGCCGTGACTTTGGCACCCACCTTTGGGAGGTCGATGAAAACGATGTCGCCCAATGCATCCTGGGCGAAATGACTGATGCCGATCGTCGCCTGCGCGCCTTCGACGCGGGCCCATTCGTGTTCTTCGTGGTAACGGAGATTGGACGGTATCATGACACTCCTCTTATATAGGTCGCTGAAACCCCTTCCCAGCGGCGTTCTCAGCCAGCCATTCTCCTCACCGTACCAGAACAGCAGTACGCCTCGCAGACTGGCCGGCCTGCGGCCTTGATGGAAATGCGTTTGAGCGACCTCGTTGATAAGAAAGACCTATCAGAATTATGGCGCAGCCGGATCGTAAAAGTTGCGGGCGGCTTTGTCAAGGAATCGCCCCTTGCGAATCCGGCACAAACACGAGGTGGCGAATGTCCGGCGTGCGTAGTTCATCCGCCTGCTGTGCGAGCCCCGTGAACATACCGGCCCCATGCTCAGCCGGCGTGTGGAGCAGCACCCACCCTTGCGGGAGCGTCTGCGGTTCGCCCTTCGCCGATTGTATGACATCGCGGCTCCATCCCTTGAACGAGCCTGCGAATGCCCGAACATCCGACGCCTCACGGGATGGTCCGCCCAACAGGAGATCAAATCCCCGACGACGCGCCTCTGCGGCATCCTCCCCATAGTTCACCAAGGCGGACGTCGGATTCGACAAGGCCTCCGGGTGGACTTCGAGCACCAAACGTAGACGCGGGACCACCTTCTGCAGGTGCTTCTTCAAGAGGGCCATCACCTCGAGTTCCTGGCGCGCCTTCCATCCCACCCACCGCCAGAGCGTCTTATCTGAAACCGGAGCGGCCGCATCCGGACGAAGGGCCATTCGATCACGCAGGGCTTGTGCCACCTCGGACGAGGGCTGATGGAACTGCGTTTCGAATTGGCGCAACACGCCGTCGCTCACTTCGTACGCGAAGCTATTCTCGGCCCTGGCGCGGAAGACCACTCCATCGACCCCACTCCTTATCAGATCCGTCAACAACTGGGCAACCAACGGCTGAACTGCCGAAGACAGCAGGTCGAACTGCGTCCAGGGATGCACTCTGCGCCTGGTCGGATCGTAGAGGAGCATCCGAGAGTCCGCGCGGCGATCGGACAGGGGCGCATGAAACAGATCGAGGACGGCATAGACAGAGATACCCAGTTCATGGGCTTGCGGCACAATCACACTGTACCAATCAGTGAGCACAGGCCCTCGTGATGTGGCAAACAAGGCGCCCTTTGGCAGCTCCGGTGATTGGCCGACTGAGACGCCACCGGGTTGGACCGCCGCTCTGGTGAAGGATGACTCCGCGCTGGCATCCAACAAAATAGCGCTGATCCCCTGCGCGCTCAATTGCCGCGCCCAGGTTTCGACCTGCGATTGCGGCGGCAAATTGTTGAATGAGACATATAAGGCCGTGTGGCCGGACCGAGCACCGGCCGGCAAGGCTGGTTGATTACGCAACGCCTCGATGCGGTGCAACGCCCGGTCGGCATAGGAGCTCATTGTAGCGGGCGGTGCCCCTTCAGGACCGGCCAGCGTGCGGTATTCTTTGACTGCCGCGGCGACCTCGCCCATCTGTTCATACGCCTGCCCTAAATCCCAATGGGCTTCCATCGCACGGCGGGACTTGGGATACGTGGTGAGATATCGTTCGTAGAGATGGATCGCGGCGGAATAGCGTCCATCGGAAAAGGCGGTGGAGGCCTGGTACCAGAGGCGTGTCTCGGCTTCGACTGCCGGATCGCCGATCGACTGTGCCACGGGAGCGGACGGCGCAACCGTGCAAGCGGCGAAGAGCAGGGTCAACACCGTCAGGAACAGTGGTGGCGCGCCAGCTCGACGGCCCGGCTGAGACCGTCGAGCATCGATCGCGTGAGGACAGTCTGCGCTCAATGCGCGCCTACCCGACCAACTCCATCTCGGGAAAGAAATATCCGATCTCGAACTTCGCCGTATCCGGCGCATCTGACCCGTGCACCGCGTTGAATTCGATGTTCGCGCCATGTGCCGCACGGATGGTGCCGTTCTCTGCCTTGGCCGGATCGGTCGCCCCCATGATCTCACGGTTGATCTTGATCGCGTTGTCACCTTGCAACACCAGCACCACGCAGGGCCCCGACGACATGAAGGTGCAGAGGCTGTCGAAGAACGGCCTGGCCTTGTGCACCGCATAAAACCCTTGCGCCGTCGACTTTGACAGTTGCATCAATCGGATGGCGACCGGTTTCAAGCCCGCCTTCTCGTATCGATTAATAATGTCGCCGATGGCGTTCTTCTTCACGGCGTCCGGCTTGATGATCGCGAGGGTACGTTCACTCATGGGTCGTCGGGCTCCTTCAGCTAGAAAATGTCATGACAATGGCCTTAAAAAACTCTTGGGCCATTATAAAGAAGCGGCGGAAGGACTGGCAAGGTAAAGGACTGCCAGAATTGTGATCGTCAGAAACTAACGGCCCTCAACTTACGGGTGCGGTGCCGTTTGCGATGGCAGAGATAAGCAATACGAGATCTCCGCTAAGCCCGGAAAGCGCCGGCGAGTTCGCCCGGCTTGAACACTCCCCGTTCGGTGATGATACCGGTGATGAGGTCGGCGGGCGTGACGTCGAAGGCGGGATTGAACACGGCGACACCAGCCGGTGCGACGGGATGGCTGCCATGGATCGCGGTGACTTCGAGCGGACTACGTTGCTCAATGGGAATGTCGTCGCCTGAGGCGGTCTTGAGATCGATGGTGGAGTACGGCGCGGCCACGTAGAAGGGAATGTTGTGTGCCCGCGCGAGGACGGCTACTGAGTAGGTGCCGATCTTATTCGCGATGTCGCCGTTCGCAGCTATCCGATCCGCGCCGACGACGCAGAGCTGGATCTTACCCTGCCGCATCAGGAAGCCGGCCATGTTGTCCGTAATCAGCGTGACAGGAATCTTGTCCTGCATCAGTTCCCATGCGGTGAGCCGCGCCCCTTGCAGCACGGGTCTCGTTTCGTCGGCAATGACACGAATCTGTTTCCCCTGCTCCCAGGCCGCACGAATAACGCCGAGTGCTGTCCCATACCCGGCGGTCGCAAGCGCGCCGGCGTTGCAGTGGGTGAGAATCGTCTGGCCGCTTCGGATCAATGCCGCACCGTGCTGGCCCATGGCCTTGCAGAGCGCGATGTCTTCGTCGAGGATCGCTTGAGATTCCGTGATGAGGTCGTTCTTGATTGCCGAGACTGATTTGCTTCGGAGGGCCGCCAACTTGTGCTTCATTCGGGCGATGGCCCAGAACAAATTGACGGCGGTGGGTCTTGAGGTTGCGAGGTGATCGCAGATCGCCCCTACCCCTTTCGCGAACTCATCATAGTCTGTGGTCTGAAGTGCCTGTGCGCCAAGCGCCACGCCCATTGCGGCCGTGACCCCGATGGCCGGAGCTCCACGGACCTTCAATTCCCGGATGGCCTGCGCCACCGCCTGATAGTCGCGGCAGTCTAAGAATTCGACATGGGTCGGGAGCCGGCTTTGATCCAGCAGACGAACCGCTCCGTCTTTCCACTCGACGGTGGGCACCATCAGCGCGTTCTCCGTTTTGGAATGGGGAAGGGACCTACCGCCGTCTCATGGACGGCTCGAACATCGTAACCATCATGACGATCAGGCGAGCTTGGGTCAAGCGCAGGATCGCGTCGCGCAGGCCCACGCGGCGCAGGGCCAACGTCGATCCATGCCCCCACCGCCGGAGAACTTCAGCTTCATCGCAGTTCGTCCTGTACGATCTGCGCGGCCTGTCTGATCTCCACTTCGGTCAGCGATGGATGAATCGGCAGCGAGATGGCGGCTCCATCCGCCTCGTCACTGGCGGGAAAATCAGGCAACTCAAGATAGCGATGCAGGGGACGGAACACCGGTTTGCGGCACTGTAGACCTCGATGCGCCATCCGCGAGAGGTACGCCGTGAATTCATCGGGTGATTGCAGCCCTTTCGGCACACGCACGACGAAACGATAATAACAATGGGTACGGCCGGAAGGGACGAACGGCAGCGTGAAGATTTCCGCAGGCAAACTCTCGCGGTAGATTGCGGCCAACGCCGCCCGCTGTTCGAGAAACGTCCCTAGTTGATCGAGCTGCGCGATCCCCATCGCCGCTTGCAGGTCGGTCATCTTGCAATTGAAGGCCGCCGCATTGAGCGACGGCGCTTGGTCATACTCGCGAAGGGCGCCCACACGTTCGAGCAGGACCGCATCGTTCGATAACACCATCCCTCCCTCTCCCGTACAGAGCAGTTTGGTGGCGTAGAACGAACAGATGGTCAGGATGCCGACGGTACCGACGGAACGTCCTTGTTCCGTCGCGCCCAACGTCTGAGCGCAATCCTCAATCAAGGGAATGCCCAGGGATTGCAACGTCGTCAGATCCGCCGGCAAGCCGAACATGTGCGGGACAATCACCGCGCGCGTGCGCGAGGTACGGGCTTTGCGCACTTTCTGCGGGTCCAGATTGTAGGTCTCCGGATCAATGTCCACGATCCGAGCCTGAGCGCCGACGCGCTGCACCGCTAACCAGGGCGCTGAGCACACGTAACTGGGCAGAAGGACATTGTCGCCATGCCCGACTCCAAGGGCACGCAAGGCCAGCTCCAGGGCGACCGTGCCGGAACTCACGGCGACACCACCCTGCAGGCCGAGGTAAGCCGCCATGCCCCGCTCGAATTGCGCCACGGCCGGGCCTTCGGCGACCTGGCCGGATCGGAGCACCTCAGTCACGGCACGAATGTCTTCTTGTCCTAAGGAGGGTCTGGAATGCGGAATCATCGTCATCGCATCACGGATCGATCGTCAGGAGGAGAAGGAAATGAAGCCCTTGGCATGGGGGTCGCTGACAGCATCGGGGTAAAATTCTACGTGGGAGAGCCCTCGTAATACAACTGGCTCTTGCTGTACCGAGAGCCTACCAGGGCTGATGGCGAGATGAGGATCATTCTGAAAGCTGGCATCCGGCTCAGTGGCGAGAATGAACTGAGTGTGACCGCATCGACGAGATTTCCACCTTGTGATTCACCCGCCGGGGAGCGACATCTCTTCTCCCGGACTCACAATCGAGAGACTCAGCATGCCACTGCCTTCGGGTCCAGGAGTTCCTGATACAGCGGCTCCAACGGCCAGAGACAACTGCCCCAATCGTACCAGATCTCGGCCATGTGACGAGCAGCGCGCGCAAACCGCTCCCGATCGGCCTGGCTCGCCAGCAATGTGTGAATCGATTCAATCATGTCGGCCGGCTGGTCGGCGACAAGCAGATCCCTCCCCGGCTGCACTTTCATCCCTTCGATTCCGATAGAGGTGGTGATGATCGGCAATCCCCCGGCCATCGCTTCCAACAACTTCGTTCGCGCTCCCGAACCGGTGAAATGCGGTGCGACATAAATCGTCGCGGCACGCAAATGGGGCTGCATGTCGGGAACCGCGCCGGTCACCACGATGCCGGAGCCTGCCAAGCGGCGCACGCGCGGGTCTGGATTTCGCCCTACCAGCCGCAATTCTGCCTGGGGAAATTCTCGACGGATGGCAGGAAACACTTCGGACGCGAGCAGGATCGCCGCATCGATGTTGGGTTCGAGCCCCATATCACCCGTAAACAACAGGACGGGCGATGTGGCCGCATGATCAGGCTTGGGAAGGATCGTCCGACAATCGACGCCGTTGGGGACCACCAGCACGCGTCGCTCAGGATGGCCACGTTCACAACGAATCCGATCGTCTTCCGAGACGGCCACCACACAGTGCGTCGCCGGCCAGCAATATCGATTGAACAGCCCCAGCTTGATCAGGCGTACCAGTTGCCTCGATCGGCTGACCGCGCCGGTGCTGGTCCTGAGTACACGCAGCGGGCCGGCCAATCCATAGGCCCAAATATCCAGCACGAGCGGCACCGTGACATGCGGTGGCACATAGGGAATCATCGCGGGTTTCTCCACATGCACCGCCCCATACTCACCGCTCGCCAGCCGCTCTCGCACCACGGCGGCAAGCGCTCGGTCTTTGACGTAGGGACCGACGTGACCAATACGATAGAGGAAGCCGGGACCTTGTGGCGGAACAAAGACCATCTCCGCACAGACGTCCTTCAACAATCGTTGGGCGTCCTCCACGCCGTCGTGCGCCGGGGCGACCAGGTCCACGTGAAACCGACTTCCCAGGAAACGAAGCAGGTGCAACATCCGCAAGGCACCCCCGCCATGGCGGTCAGAAGGCGGCGCAGGGGCGAGAAACAGCAGACGCTTGGCCATCATGCTCCTACGTTTTGTCTCACGATGAAAATGGTGGAGTCTGGCGGTCCGTACTCGCCCACATTCAGCGGCTCAAGTCCCGCATGCCATACTCTGGCAATGTCGCCGCTGGTCATCGTCGTCCCTTACGGGAACCATTCCCATCCTCTGTAGGCGGTTGGAACTCTGGTTTCTGAAGTTCACGATCAAGTATCGCACGAATAAAGCCGCTGGTCGTATAGCCCTGTTGCTTCAGGCCATCGAGCTGGTCCTTCAACTCTTCCGGTAACTGAATCATGATGCGGATGAGTTTCGGCATCGCTCTCCTCGTCATGAATTAACGCTAGTCTGACTGTGTTGAATGCTTGCATGTGCTATGCCTTGCTAGCACTCTGTCACTGCCACGCAATATTGCCGACTTATCTCGGCGGCTCTTCGGTAATTGACGGCAAAATTGACACCTGGCCGCGTCCAGTGGCGAGTCATGTACAGTCCGCAAGGCAGCGATCGAGGTGTTGGGAAACGCTGGACAGAAACAGGGGAAGGCCGTTGGAAGAGACTCACGAGCAGGGCGCTGGAACTAGCTCCAATTCCAGCGACGCCACAATCGTCGCATGTTATCCAGTTCAATGGACCACAGAGCCGGTGGCGAGACTGCCGGCTGAAGTGTCCATTCTCTGGTGTTGTGCACGGAGAGACGTGGCTGCTGCAGGTCGAGATCAACCCAGATCGCTCCGTCTTGGTCCGTTCTCCACACCTGGGCCGCTACCGACCGGTAGGCTGCCAACACTTCACCGACCGGGTGACCGTAAGGATTGCGCCGACCAGCTGACACCACGGCGATGTCCGGCCGGATCGTATTGAGCCAGGTGTGCTCCAAAGAACTCTGTGCCCCATGATGCGGAACCTTCAGCAGCGCCACATGGCCAAGAATCCCTGATCGAGTCAAGCGGGCCAAGGCCTCACGTTCGATGTCTCCCGTGAATAACATGCGCCGATCGCCGCAGCTGAGCTCGGTGACAACCGACAAATTATTGAGCGATTCGCTTTTTGCTGCAGGCGAAGACTCCCCGTGCGGGCGCGGGCTCAGCACCGTCATGCTGCAGGCTGCTCCTGCGGAAATCAGCTGTCCTTCCTCCGCCACCCTCGCCTGGAGGTGTTGTTGCGCGAGGACCCCTTCGATCTTGCGCCAGAAGTCTTCGTTCCGTATCACGCCGTTGGTCCAGAAATTCTCGACATGAATATGCGCCAAGATCCAGGCCAGCCCTCCGACATGGTCCAGTTGCGGATGTGTACCGATGACATGGTCGATCCTTCGAATCCCTCGGTTCCAGAGAAAGGGAGCCACCACACTCCGCCCCATATCAAACCGCTCATAGGTTGCGCCCCCATCGATGAGTATCACTTCCCCCGCGGGCAATTCGATCACGGCGCTATCTCCCTGCCCCACATCGAGAAAGGTCACACGCACCTGCCCCTCTCTGCTGAACGGACGCGGAGACCACAGCCACCAGGCCACGATACATAGCAATCCCATTGCCATGGCACCCCTCAGCAGCGGAACGGCATCAGCCGGCTTACCGGTCAGCACCCCCCAACCCAGAAGGTAGAAGAGGAGCATCATAGGAAGGGTCGGAGCGGCCACAAACCATTCAGCGCCCGGCAGGTCGGCCAGCCCATGAGTCGCAGAAATCAGCCCCTGGCCTAGCGCGTCAATGGCGTCCGCACCAGGGAGCGTACTGCTGTGCGCCGTGATGACCCAGACGGCCGATAACAAGCTCACCGGCAAGAAGATGAAGCCGACGAAGGGAACCATGAAAAGATTGGCGAAGAGACCCATCCATGAGACTTGATTGAAATAGAACGCCACCAGCGGCAATGTCGCCAACGTGACCAGTGCCGTGAGGCGAACGGACTCCCGCAGCCAATAGCTAGTCCGACCGGTGGCAGATATCTGCGCGTCCGGCAGTTCGTCCTCACGGACATCCCGTTCAATCGCCAAGGCCAGTACCCACACCGAGACATAGGAGAGTTGAAATGAGATGTCGTACAGCGCAGGAGGGTGAGCCAGCAGCGTCACGCCGGCGGCCGCCGCGAGGGCATGGAGGAGATAGTGCGGCGCGCCGAGCCACACCGTCCATAGGCCGACGGCGATCATGATGGACGAACGAATCGTTGCGGTTTCTGCCCCGGCCAGCACTGTGTAGGCCGCCACCGGGCACAGGGTCAGGAGTGCCGCCAGCCTGGTGGGAGTCAGCCATCGGGAGAGGCTCAGCAACAGCATGGAAGGAAGCAAAAGGCATCCCCTCCGGACCAGCGCGAACGACAATAGCGCGATGAGACCGAGATGTGATCCGGAGATGGAAAGGATATGCACCGTTCCAGTCGTCATGAACCACTCGCGAACCTCCGGTGCGAGGTACCCCTGCTCACCGATGGTCAGGCTGAGAAACAGGCCGCGACTGGGCTGGGGAAGCGATTCCGCGGCCGACCGCACCCGGCTGCGCCATCCTTCGATCATGGGTGAGAAAAGTTGAGGAGCCGTTCCCGGGTCAGAATTCAGCACCTCGATGGCACCAGTTCCGGACACCGATCCGACGGCATCGACACCCTGCGCATCCAGGTATGCCGCATAATCGAATCCCCTGGGATTCAGGGTTCCCGACGGGGCATGCAGATGGGTGCGCGTGCGAATCCGCAATCCACGATGGAGATCGCGGTCGGGGTCACGCCAGGTGAGGCGCAGGTGAAAGGGGGCTGCCAACGCCGGATCGTCGATGGCCGTGACCTCCACCAGGGCGGTCAACCGCCCTGGCGCGTGACGGACGGACTCAATAATTGTTCCGTCAAACCGAGCGGGAAGAGCGCTCGTGCTGTCGGGAAGTGGAACGTGAGGAGTGAGCCAGGCAAACACAGTCCAATAGAAACATCCGCCGACTAGACAGGCGAAAATCACCTGGCTCCGCCGAGGCGCCAGCCGGCCTTGTGTTTCCAGGAACGTGAGAAGGCCCACCGCACCTATCAGAAGGGCTGCAACGCTGAGCGGGAAATACAACAGATAGGAACCGAGGATGAGCCCGAGAACGAAGGTGATCGTGAGGGACGGCAGCATCCGGCGCCTGCGACGAGGCCTCGATGCTATCCGATACGAGCGCGAACGATGTCGGCAAGGTGATCGGCCACCTCACGGATCGTAGAATCGCGTTCGCCTTCGACCATGATCCGCAACAGCGCTTCGGTGCCGGAATAACGCACGAGCACGCGGCCGCTTCCATTGAGGGCCGCTTCCGCGGTCTTGATGGCCTGCTGGATGTCTGGAATCTGGTTCAGGTCTGGCTTATGTTTCACCTGGACGTTCAGCAGGATCTGAGGGACGGCGGTCATCGCTTTCGCGAGTTCAGAGAGCGGTGTACCGGTGCGCTTCATCAGCGAGAGAATCTGCAGCGCCGAGATCAAACCGTCGCCCGTGGTGTTATGGTCCAGGAAGATAAAGTGGCCTGACTGCTCCCCGCCGAAGTTATACCCGTCGGCGAGCATGCGCTCCATGAGGTATCGGTCTCCCACGGGCGTGCGCATCAATTGAATCCCGGCCTTATTCATGGCGAGTTCCAACCCGAAGTTGCTCATGACGGTTCCCACAACCGTTTTACAGGCGAGTTGGCCTTGCGCGTGCAAATCGAGCCCCAGCGCGGCCATGACATGGTCGCCATCCACGATCTTGCCCTGCTCGCAGACGAAGATGGCACGATCAGCATCGCCGTCCAGCGCTATGCCGAGATGCGCTCCATGCCGGCGGACCGCCTCCTGCACTCGTTCCGGATGCACGGCCCCGCACCCGTCATTGATGTTCAGGCCGTCCGGCTTGTCCCCGATGATTTCAATCTCGGCGCCGAGCTCGCGAAGCACGGCAGGAGCCACTTTGTATGCCGCACCGTTGGCACAGTCCACGACCAGCTTGATCCCCTGAAGATCGAGATCCCTGGGAAGCGAGCGTTTGACGAATTCAATATAGCGCCCTTCGGCATCGCCGATACGATAGGCTTTTCCGATCGCATCGGCCGTCGGACGAAGGTGCTTGATCTCGTCGGAAATGATCAATTGTTCGATACGCGCCTCGACCTCGTCGGGCAGTTTGAATCCCTCGTTGGAGAAGAATTTGATGCCGTTATCCTGATAGGGATTGTGCGAGGCTGAAATGACGACACCGGCGTCCGCCCGCAAACTCCGCGTAAGGAACGCGATGGCCGGGGTCGGCATGGGGCCGACGAGCAAGACATCCACTCCCATGGAGCAAATACCCGAGGTCAACGCCGATTCCAGCATATAGCCCGATAAGCGCGTGTCTTTCCCAATGACGACCTGGTGCCGACCGGCGCGCCGCATGAAAATATGGGCCGCGGCTCGCCCCAGCTGCATCGCTATTTCGCTGGTCATCGGTTCGAGATTCGCCACACCCCGAATGCCATCTGTGCCGAACAATTTACGCATTGGATACCTCTACACCAGAACGCGCGTGACGGGAAATGGCTGACACGACAGACACCGTGTCCCGCATGGATCGGACGTCATGCACACGAATGATATGGGCGCCTTTGAGCACGGCGACTGCGACCGCACCGGCAGTGCCGTAGCCCCGCTCGTGTACCGGCTGTTGCACCAGGGCACCGATGAACTGTTTGCGGGACACTCCAGCAAGCACCGGATACCCGAGGTGAGTCAGCATATCGAAACTAGCCAGCAGTTGAAGATTATGCTCTTGGAGCTTACCAAAACCGAAGCCGGGGTCAAGAATGATCTGCCTTCGGCGGATGCCATGATCGATCGCCGCCTGCACCCGTTCGCAGAGGAACGCGGACACTTCTTCTACGACGTTCTGGTAACGGGGCGCCTGCTGCATGGTCTGCGGCGTCCCCTGCATGTGCATAAGAACCACTGCGGCACCGGTTTCTGCCACGAGCGCTGCCATTAGCGGATCACCACGCAACGCACTGATGTCATTCACAATGGTGGCGCCAGCCTGAATGGCCCGGCGGGCAACAGCGGCTTTTGTCGTATCAACCGAAATGGGAAGCGGCACCGCGTCATGGACTGCTTCCAAGACAGGAATGAGGCGTCGAAGCTCTTCGGATTCGTCGATAGGTTGAGCGCCGGGCCTGGAAGATTCAGCCCCAATGTCAATGATATCGGCGCCTTCCGCTTGCATCTGTCTGGCATGACTCAGAGCCTGTTCGACCGTGACGTAGGCGCCCCCATCTGAGAATGAATCGGGGGTGACGTTCAGGATCCCCATCATGAGTGGACGGGATTCAAAACGAAGCGTCTGTGATCCCGCCGTCAAAACGAGAGGTCGGGAGGAAGTCGCGGTGGTCATGGTCAAGACAAGTCCCCTCGGTGATGACGATCAGAACGGGACATCACGACGCGAAATACGTGTAGTACGGTAGGGAAACGGAGACCACAACTACCATCTGTAGGAGCTTCTTCCCAACCAACCCTGGCATGGAACTCACTCGAGGTACCTGCCTCGCAGGGGCACGTCAAACGATGCCCCTGCGAAGACAGACGTACACAGATTAGGCGGGAACCGTCTGCGATGAAGATCCCTGAATGAGGATCTGATCGATCTCCAGCGCGTCCAACACTTCCTTTTCCAACAACGCTTCAGCCAGCGCCTTGAGGCTAGCCATGTTGTCGGTCAAGATACGCTTGGCGCGTTCGTAATTTTCCGTGACCAGACGCCTGACCTCGTGATCAATTTCCAGCGCAACCTGCTCGCTGAAGTCACGCTTCGTAGCGATCTCTCGGCCAAGGAAAATTTCCTCTTCTTTTCGGCCGAACGTCAATGGCCCCAGCTTTTCACTCATGCCCCACTCGCACACCATTTTTCTGGCAAGGTCTGTGGCCCGCTCGAGGTCATTCCCTGCTCCGGTCGTCACGTCGTGCAGCACCAACTCCTCAGCCACTCGCCCGCCCATGAGGATTGCGAGATTGTTGTAGAGAAAGTCCTTGGAGTAGTTGTGCCGATCGTCCGTCGGAAGCTGCATGGTCACGCCAAGCGCTCGACCACGGGGAATAATCGTCACCTTATGGACGGGATCCGTTCCGGGCAACAGCTTTGCCATGAGGGCGTGACCGGCCTCATGATAGGCCGTTGTGCGCTTTTCTTCGTCGCTGAGCACCATGCTCTTGCGTTCCGCGCCCATCAACACCTTGTCTTTCGCCATTTCAAAGTCAATCAGCTCGACCTCTTTCTTGTTCCAGCGAGCCGCCCAAAGTGCGGCTTCATTCACCAGATTTTCAAGATCGGCGCCCGAGAATCCAGGCGTACCACGGGCAATCTTCTCTAGTTCGACATCCGAGGCCAGCGGCACTTTCTTGGTGTGGACCTTCAGGATCTCCGACCGCCCACGCAGATCGGGACGGTTCACCACCACCTGGCGATCGAAACGGCCCGGACGCAGCAACGCCGGATCGAGGACATCAGGACGATTCGTGGCCGCGATCAAAATGACGCCTTCCGTCGTATCGAACCCGTCCATCTCAACGAGCAACTGATTCAGCGTTTGCTCACGCTCGTCGTGGCCTCCGCCGAGACCAGCACCACGAAGACGACCGACGGCATCGATTTCGTCAATGAAGATGATACAGGGGGCATGTTTTTTCCCCTGCTCGAAGAGGTCTCGCACCCTGGATGCGCCCACGCCCACAAACATTTCAACGAAATCCGAACCACTGATGCTGAAGAACGGAACTCCCGCCTCCCCTGCAATGGCCTTGGCCAGCAACGTTTTACCGGTACCCGGAGGGCCGACGATGAGGACACCCTTAGGAATACGCCCACCCAGCTTCTGAAACTTTCTCGGATCTTTCAAAAACTCGATGATTTCCAGGACTTCTTCCTTCGCTTCTTCGATGCCTGCGACATCGGAGAAGGTGACCTTCTTCCGCTCTTCGGTCAACATCCTGGCACGGCTCTTCCCAAACGACAGCGCTTTATTGCCACCGATTTGCATCTGTCGCATGAGGAAAAACCAGAGGCCAAGGAACAGAATAAACGGACCCCACGTCACCAGGAAGGTGATGTACCAGGGACTCTCATCCGGCGGCCTGGCTTCGATCTGGACATCCTTCTCGCGCAGATGCTTGACCAACTCCGGATATTCGGCCGTATAGGTCCGAATCCGGCTTTGGTCTTTCAGAATAGCGCTGATGTGGTTGGCCTTGATCGTCACCTTCATGACCTCGCCCTTGTCCAGCTTGGCCATGAAATCGCTGAATATCACTTCATCTTCCGGCGCGTGGGTCGGGACACTAAACAGATTGAACAACAAAATCATGAACAGGCCGACCACGACCCAGAACAACAAATTCTTTACACGTGAATTCATCCACCTCTCCTTTGAGGATATTAGGCAGACTGCAGATCATGATAACTCTGCCGAATGTTACCATAGGTTCAGCAGGGGTAACAACCTTTCATGCAGACTCTTGCTCCCTTTCATCGGCCTGATCGAGTGCGGCCAAGTAAGGCAGGTTACGGTACTGCTGTCGATAGTCGAGACCGTAGCCGACGACAAACCTATTCGGGATCTTAAATCCCACGTACTCCAGATCCACATCGACCGTCCGGCGTTCAGGCTTGCTCAAGAGCGTACAGACCTTCAACGATCGAGGCTTTCGCTTGGACAGCGTCTTGATGAGATGTTGAACGGTGAGGCCCGAATCGACAATATCCTCCACCAGCAATACGTCCTTGCCGGCGATTGGCTCTGTCAGGTCCGACACCACCTTAACCTTACCGGAGCTTTTTTTGCCGGGTCCATAACTCGTCACGACGATAAATTCCACCTGCATCGGAATCCGGATAGCCCGTGCCAAGTCGGCATAGAAGGCATAGGCCCCCTTCAGCACACCGACCAACACCAAATCTTTTCCGGCGTAGTCGGATGCAATCTGCCTGCCGAGCTCTCGGATTCGAGTCCGCATCTGTTCTTGCGTCACGATCGGACGACCAAAAATGCGTTCCATTCCTAGAAGGCTCCTTTCCGACGGGTAGGCTGCCTGACACGGGCCACGATAAACCGGGTCGTCGAGGTGGTGGCGGCGAATCGGGCATCGGGTCGCAGGCCGACGATCCAGGCAATGCCGTCACGCGACAGCACCAGCGGCATCCGTTCTCGCATAGACCGACCCAGTTTTGCATCTGTGAAGTAATCTTGCAATTTCTTTCGTCGCCCATTCATGCCGGTGGGGCAAAACCAATCTCCTTGGCGCCAGGTTCGAATCTTCAACGGCAGGGACAGCTGCTCGGCATCGAAGAGGGCGACGGCGGGAGATTTCTTTCTCAGCAGGACCTGTCCCCTCTCACAGGTCACCGTCCGGATACGGATCAACTCCCCGGTCAAGGGCCACGAAGCCGTTGATGGCAGGGAGGAGATGGTCAACATATCGGATGAGGGACCTGAGGTTCTACATTCCGATCCACTGGCTGCGCCTGCGCCGCGGCACGGCGGAGCCGCAGTGGTCAACCGCAGCTGATGCTGTTCACAAGCGACCGTCACCGCCCCGACCTTCCAGGCGCCTCCCGATCGTGGAGAAGCCAGGGACGCCAACAACGACATCAGCAGGTCGCTTCGTGGCGTACTGGATGACGGCGACAGCGCCTGCAGGGCCTGTCGGAGCATCCGGCGTTGCAGCGCGGCCGGCTGTTCAAGCAACGCCGCACGATCAAGCATCAGGGTCGTCGAGTCGCGAGTCCGAATGATCCGCGCCAGACGACGCGCAGCCACAGAGTCCAGGAGACGGTCATCATCACGAAGGATGTCGGCCTGGCGCGCCAACATCCGGATCGCAGCGGGGGCCAGGGATTGTATGACCGGAAGCAGTTCATGCCTGACGCGATTGCGCAGGTAGATGGACTTGGCATTGCTGGAGTCGGTCCGATAGGGCAATCCCACGGCCTCCAGATAGGACAGGATTTCTTGGCGCGAGATACTCAACAGTGGCCGCACAAAGAGTCGCTCGCGAATGTGCGGCATGCCGGCCAATCCGCGCAAGCCGGCGCCGCGTAACATTCGCAGCAGGACGGTTTCGGCCTGATCATCCGCATTGTGCCCGAGCGCCACCCGTTCTACGCCGAGTTCACCGGCCAGCTCACGAAACAGCCGATAGCGAGACTCCCTGGCACGCGCCTGGAGAGAGCTGGATACACCGGCTCCGCGTCGGCCTGCGCTGAGTGGCTTGACGAGACAAGGGATATCCAATCGGCGGCAGAGTGCGGTGACAAACAGAGCATCGCCAGCGGATTCGTCGCCCCGCAGACCGTAGTTGCAATGCACCACCGTCAGCGAGAAACCCCATGCTGGAGCAAGAGCGTGCAGAATTGAGAGCAACGCCACGGAATCGGGCCCGCCGGAGACGGCCACCAAAACCTTCTGTCCCGGTTGCAGCAGCCCTCGCGCACGAACGACCTTGGCAACCTGCTTATGGAGCGGGTGGTGAGAGCCTGTCGGAAAAACCATCATGGCTCATAGCCGAGGCAGCGTAGTCGACAGAGGGCTCTGCGCCGCCGCCTCGCGGAGTTGCGCACGAGCCGTTTCCACATCCAGTGCGATCTGATGGGTGAGGTCATCCGCCGAGGCGAAAACCTTGTCCTCACGGACAAAACCGATGAGCTGCACCCGAATCGATTCTCCGTAGAGATCAAGCCGCTCGTCGAGAATCGACACCTCCAGCAAACGCTCACCCGCGCCGAATGTGGGCCTGGTACCGATGTAGACCACGGAATTCAAGGAGCGGTGATTCCAGACGGTCTGCGCGGCATATACGCCATCCGGTGGAATGACGCGCCCCGGAGGGAGGTGGAGGTTGGCGGTCGGCCAGCCGAGCTCGGTCCCGCGCTGCGCGCCAGGAATGACGGTCCCCTCGATGCTGTAGGGTCGCCCCAGAAAGTGGATGGCTTTCCGCATGTCGCCCGCCTGGATCAGCTGGCGGATGCGGGTGGAACTCACCACCTCGCCCTCGATGGTGACGGGCGACATCGGATGGACGCGGAACCCGAGTTGGGCGCCGAATTCGAACAGATCCGCAATGCGCCCGACACGGCCCTTTCCAAAGGCAAAGTGCTCCCCAACAAATAACTCCCGCGTGCCGATGCCATCACACAGCACCTGCTTCGCGAACTGGGCCGGGCTCAACCCGGCAAAGGCCGGAGTAAACTCGAGAAAGACCACTTCGTCGATGCCCGCTGCATCAAAACGGGCCAGCTTCTCTTCCGGCGTCGTCAGAAACTGGAGGTTCACCTGCGGAGCCAGGATCTTGACGGGATGGGGATCGAAGGTCAGAACCAGCGCCGTACCGGCCTCCCGGCGGGCCGTCTCCACGACCTGGCTCAAGAGTGCCCGGTGGCCGTGGTGGTGGCCGTCGAAATTGCCGATCGTGACGACTGCGTAGGGTCTGGGCGTCGACGGGGTGAGACCGCGAGAAATCTTCATGCGTGCCGTGACTGCAGAAGCCTGGCCGCCTCTTTCGCAAAATACGTCAAGATCATCTCGGCACCGGCTCGTTTAATCGAAAGGAGCGATTCCAGCATGGCGCGAGTCTCGTCCAACCATCCGGCCTGGGCAGCTGCTTTGATCATGCTGTATTCCCCGCTCACCTGATAGGCGGCGATCGGCAGGAGGGTCCGTTCACGCGCGGCGCTGATGACATCCAGGTATGGCATGGCGGGTTTCACCATGATGATATCGGCCCCCTCTTCGATGTCCAGGTCAATCTCCCGCAAGGCTTCGCGCTTGTTGGCCGGATCCATCTGGTAGGACTGCCGATCTCCGAATTGCGGGCTGGAATGGGCCGCGTCACGAAAGGGCGCGTAAAAGCAGGACGCGAATTTCGCCGCATAGGCCATGATGGGAATATCCACAAATCCGGCTCGATCCAGCTCGTCGCGGATCGCGGCCACCCGTCCGTCCATCATATCGGACGGTGCGACCATGTCGGCTCCCGCCTGCGCGTGAGTCTTCGCCATGGCCCTGAGACAATCCAGCGTCTCGTCATTGAGGATCTTGCCCTGTCGCACGATGCCGCAATGGCCGTGACTCGTGTACTCGTCGATGCAGACATCGGTAATCAGCGCCAGGTCCGGCACCTCTTTCTTGAGAGTGCGCAGGGCGCGTTGCACGATCCCGTCCGGGTCGAACCCGGAACTGCCGCGCTCGTCTTTCCTCTCCGGAATCCCGAAGAGGATCAGGGCCGGAATGCCCACCGCCTTCACGTCGAGCGCTTCCTTCACCAAGAGATCGATGGAGAGCCGCGATTGTCCAGGCATGGAGGCGATCGGCTCGCGACGTCCCTGCCCTTCGGTGACGAAGACCGGATAGATGAAGTCGTTCGGAGTCAGACCCGTCTCACGAATCATCCGCCGCAGCGGTTCCTTTTCACGCAGACGGCGCAGGCGCTGAATCGGAAAGGCCATGGTCCGCTCACTTCCTCGGGAGGTTGGTCAAGAAGACCACCAGATCGCGCACCGAAATCATGCCGACGAGCTGTCCATCTTTCGTCACGCCGAGATGTCGCAGGTGGGTTTGCGCCATCAGGTCGTTCGCGTCCAGCAGCGTCTTATGTTCTTCGATCGTGACGAGCGGCGCGGACATGATCTGCTCGACGGTCGTCTTGGTCATGTCGGCCCCGGTGGCCACAACCCGCCGCACCATATCTGTGTCCGTGATAATGCCGATCACGTCCTTGCCGTTCGTGACGAACAGGCTGCCGATGTTGCGGTCGCGCATGACCCGCCCCGCGGTGCGCACATCCACATCGCGCTCGACGGTAATGAACTTGTCCTTCGGAACCATGAATGACTTGACTGGCACCATGCCGCTTCCTCCCTCCTGGTAATGATCCTGACGATCAATCGAACTCGGTCACCGACTCGCCGCCGAGGTGGGCCGACGATCCATCTGAGTCGTAACATACTGCACAATGCCGTCCGCAAGTGCCGGAATCGTATTCTGGCCGGCCATCACCTGTACCGTCAGACCCGCCTCGCGGGCGGTAGCGGCGGTAATAGGACCGATACAGGCGATGGTCGTCTCCCCGACCAGCCGCAGCATTTCTTCCTTCGACGAAAACAACTCCACGAAGTTCCGCACCGTCGACGAGCTGGTGAAGGAAATGATGTCGATGGCGCGAGTACGGAGTTGTTCGATGAGGCGATCAGTCGCCACAGCAGGACGTCTCGTCCGGTAGACCGGCACCACATCCACGTCGGCGCCCTGCGCGCGCAACTGGTCCGGAAGAATCTCCCGTGCCACCAACGCCCGCGGAATCAAGATGCGTGCCCCGCGCATCTGCCGGCCGGTCAGAGCCTTTAGGATCCCTTCAGCCTGAAATTGCTCCGGGATCACGTCGGCGCGCAATCCATAGGCCGACAAGGTCTCCGCGGTACGTGGCCCGATACAACAAATCGTGAAACCGGCCAATGCGCGGGCATCACGTTGTGTTTCCGCCAGACGGGTCATGAATGGAGCGATCCCGTTCACACTGGTGAAGATCAACCAGTTGTAGGTTGCCAGCCGGGTCAAGGCCCTGTCGAGCGGAGCCCAGTCTTCAGGAGAAACAATCTCGATGGTCGGGCATTCCACCGCTTCTCCGCCAGAGGCCGCAATCAAGTTTGAAAACTCCGGCGCCTGCGATTTCGGTCTCGTCACCAAGATACGTTTCCCGAACAAGGGCCGGCGCTCGAACCAGTTCAGGTGCGCCCTGAGACGCACCACCTCTCCGACTACAATGACGGTGGGCGGTTCCATGTGGGCCGCCGCCGCTTTCTCCACGATATCGTCCAAGGTCCCGATGACGGTCTGTTGCGACACGCGCGTGCCCCAGCGAATAACGGCGGCGGGTGTCGTGCCGTCTTTTCCCTCGGCACGAAGGCATTGGACAATCTTCGGCAAATTCGTCATGCCCATGAGAAACACCAGCGTGCCATGCGCCGTGGCCAAGCGCGGCCATTCGACACCACTGCGATCTTTCGTGGGGTCTTCATGGCCGGTGACGAACGTAACAGTGGACGCCAACGTGCGATGGGTCACAGGAATGCCCGCATAGGCAGGCGCCGCCACGGCAGCGGTCACTCCGGGCACGATTTCGAACTCCAGACCGGCGGCCGCGACGGCTTCCGCCTCTTCCCCGCCTCGTCCGAACACGAATGGATCGCCGCCTTTCAGCCGGACCACGCGCTTTCCCGCCTGAGCATGGTCGATCAACAAACGATTGATTTCCGATTGGTCGCGATACTGGCCACGGCCACGGCGGCCTACGTACAATAACTCGGCTCGCGGGGAGACGTGCCCCAACAATGCCTCATTCGCGAGGTAATCGTACAAAACGACATCGGCCTGCTCAAGACACTCCTTCCCGCGTAACGTCAGCAATTTTGGATCACCAGGGCCGGCGCCAACCAAATAGACTGTTCCTTTCTGCGTGGTCATGGGAATCAGGCCTGCCCGTAGATCTCCTTGAGAATCACATCGCCCCCCTCAGCCAGCAATCGCTCCGCCAGCCTGGTCCCCAGATGATAGGCCTCAGTCGCTGCTCCCTGGATCTGATGGCGAATCACTCGCCGGCCATCCACGCTGGCCACCAGACCATCGAGCGTCAGGGTTTCTCCCTCGAGAACGGCATGGGCGGCAATGGGAACCTGGCATCCTCCTTCGAGGCGGTGGAGCAGCGCGCGTTCCGCCGTGACTGTGATGCGAGTAGGAGGATGTTCGAAACGGCCCAGCAGATCGCGCACGAACGTATCGTCACTGCGGCCTTCAATGCCAAGGGCACCCTGGGCGATAGCAGGCAGACTGACCTGTACCGGCAGACATTCCGTAATTTCTGCTTCCCATGCGAGCCGCCTCAATCCCGCCGCGGCAAGGACAATCGCGTCGAACTGTCCCTCGCGGAGCTTTCTCAACCGCGTATCCAAATTACCGCGAAGCATTTCAATGGTGAAGTCGGGTCGATAGTGGAGCAGTTGGGCTTGCCTGCGCAAACTGCTGGTGCCGATTCGAGCGCCCTGCTTTAATTGATCCAGCCCGCACCCATCGCGCGTAATCAAGGCATCCCGCGGATCTTCGCGGGGAGGAACGCACAAAATCTCGAGCCCCTCCGGCAATGCCGTCGGCACGTCTTTCATGCTATGCACGGCCAGGTCGATCTCCTTGCTCAGTAACGCGTCCTCAATTTCCTTCACGAACAGGCCCTTCCCGCCGATTTTCGCGAGCGGGACGTCCAGAATCTTGTCGCCTGACGTTTGGATACGCCGCAAGGAGATCGTGAGGCCCGGCGCCAATTCCTGGAGACGCGCCTGCACCCACTGACTCTGGTGCACAGCCAATTTGCTGCCGCGAGTGCCAAGGATGAGGGTCGAGCGACTCATGGCCGACCACGACCCGGTCGCTGAGCCACAGATGCCCGGTAACAGGGGCTGGATTTTCGAGTCATATGCGCCTCGGCTGGCTTGCCCATGTTAGCTCACCCGCCGGCCTTGTTCCTTGGTCGTTTGCGGTACCAATGACGTGTCAGGAAGTCGGCCGGTCCCATTGCTTGCCGCACTCCCCTCCTGCCCCTCCGAACCTTCTGCGTGCCCGGCCGTGTATCCGTCCGGGGTTGCTTCAAGATTGAAGAACCGGCGCGCCGCATCCACATAGGCGGCCCCGCTGGCAGAAGTGGCCTCCGCTTTCAGCGTCACCATTGTGCCATGCACCATCTTGTTGATGATGGCGGACGCCATCGCTTCCACGGCGGCTCGATCTTCGGGCGATAGGTGCCCCAAACGCGCCATGATCTTATCCACCTCACGCCGCTTAATGTCTTCGCTCCGGGTCCGCAACGCCACGATGGTCGGCGTCACCTCCAATGATTGGAGCCACTGTCCGAGCACCGCGACTTCTTCGACCACCATCTGCTCGGCTTTCGCCGCCTCACGCAACCGATCTTCGCGGTTTTGTTCCACGCGCATATGCAGGTCGTCGATATCGAAGAGAAAGGCATCGTCGATCGGTCGAACGGCGGGATCGATATTTCGCGGCACGGAGATATCGATCAAGAACATTGGACGATTCATCCGCTGTCTCATCGCGCGCTGGACGTCGTCGGCGTTGATCAGATAGTGCGAGGCCCCGGTGGACACGAGCACGATGTCGGCCCCCGCCAATTCCGCCTTGTAGTCATCGAACGGCACGGCGGTTCCGTTGAACCGTTGGGCCAATTCCAAGCCATGCTGAAAATTGCGGGTGGTAATCCGCACCTGGCGCACCCCGTTGGCGATCAGGTGACGAGCCGCCAGTTTGGCCATTTCCCCAGCCCCGATCAACAACACGGTTTTCTCTGTCAGATTCGAGAAGATTTTTTTGGCCAACTCCACGGCCGCATAACTCACAGACACGGCCGTCTCGGCGATCTTGGTTTCGGTGCGTACACGTTTCGCCACCGAGATCGCTTTCTTCACCACCTTGTTCAGCAGCAAGCCGGAGGCTTTGTGCGTCAGAGCCACTTCAAACGCATCCTTGATTTGTCCGAGAATCTGTGACTCGCCGACAATCATTGAGTCGAGGCTGGAGGCAACACGGAAGAGATGCCCGATGGCCCGATCGCCTGCATGCCAATAGAGATGGGGCGTCAGATGTTCGGAGGAAAGAGAAAGATGAGTATCCGCCAAGAACTCCTGCACACGACCGTACCCGCTTTCCAGCTCTTCCACAACGGCGTACACTTCCACGCGGTTACAGGTAGACAGCAACAGACCTTCGCGGACCCCGGGGTAGGCACAGAGCCGACTCAGGGCTTCCCTGAGCCGACTTTCGGGAACCGCGAGTTTCTCACGAATCTCGACCGGGGCGGTCTTGTGGCTCAACCCGACGACGATGATATGCATGTCAGGACACCGACCCGTGACTTTTCAAAACCACTCCAATCAGGGTCAGGATCACGCCGGCAAAGCCGATGATCGTGAGATATGCGGCTCGTTTGGCCCGCCACCCGATAGTGAGCCGGCCGACAAGGACCGCGAAATAGAAACCCCACGTCACCATGGCCCACGTCTGCTCAGGGTTCCAGTTCACATAGGTTCCGCGAACGATCTCCGCAGAGAAGGCGCCGCTGATGATCCCAAGGGTCAGAAGTGGAAAGCCCATGACGATCGACTGTTGGTTCAGATGATCGAGATAGTCGAGGGCGGGCAGTTTGGCATAGAGCACATTGAAGCGCTTAGACTTGAGAAGACCATCTTGAATGAGATACATCACTCCCGCGACAAAGGCGACGGCGAACCCCACGGTGCCCAACATGCTGAGGGTCACGTGGACCCACAGGGTTTTGAACACGGGCTGGAGACTTGATGCCTCGTCGGAACGAAACGCAGCGGCGGTCACCAGCGAGATGAGGGCGAGCGGAACAATGAACGAGCCGAGGACGTGAAGTTGCCGACGAAATTCGACGGCGAGAAACACGAGAATGAGCATCCAGGAGAAAAACGACAGGGCTTCGTGAAACGTCGGGAGTTGCGTCTGGCCGGTATCCGCCATTCTGGCGACCAGTGCCACGGTGTGTGTGGCAAACCCCATGGCGGTAATCCCCAGCGACACTTTCGACAGGGTTTCCGCCCGCCGAAGCAGATAGGCCAGGTAGCACACCGTGCTCACGAAATAGAGCGCCATCGTGAGCATGAAAAAGACCGAAGACATTTCGCCCTATCCTCGCAACATTTCAAAGCAAAGCCAGTTTTTTGGAACTGGAAATTATATCGATGCGACAAGAACAGAGTCAAGGAAAGCACGTTCGATCGGGCCGTCCGCCTGGAACGCTCTTCATCGTCGGCATGCCAATTGGGCATCCTGACGATCTGACGATCCGAGCCCTCAGAATATTTCGGCACGTCGGCTTGGTCGCAACCAAACATCCGCACGCCACCCACACACTGCTGACGCATCACGGCATTCATACCACGTTGACCACTTATGATCGAGTCAACGCCGCTGAAAAAGTGCCGATCCTATTGGGCCGACTGAAACAAGGAACTCACATTGCACTGGTATCAGACTGTGGGATGCCTGTCGTGTATGATCCAGGTCGACTGCTCATCCAGGCAGCATCAACGGCACACATTCCTATCGAGGTCATTCCGGGGACTTCTGCAGTCGTGACTGCAGCGGCTGTGGCTGGGTTGGATGGCAATGCCTTCGTCTTCGAAGGGCGCTGGTCCGGCGGCGTGCGAGAGATCACGCGGCGGCTTGGCTCGTTGAAGTCAGAGTCTCGCACGATGATCCTCTTTCCACCGGCGCAAGCCCTTCGACAAATCCTCACACTGCTATCGAAAATCTTGGGTAACCGACGGGTGGTCGTAGCGGCTGACCTCACTCACAAGACACAGCAGATCGTGCGGGGACGAGTTCAGGAACTCCTGACAAACTATCCGTTCCACAATGGATCGATACAAGTGACGCTGGTTGTGGAGGGCATGCGAACAACGAGGAAGAGGGCACGAGATGTGACGTGAGTATTATTCGTCCAGCCGTTTTCTAATCATGACGCGGTAGGAATGCTCGGCTCGCTCCTGCGACAGCACATCATGGCCATCATCGCTGACGCTTCGCGGCACATTGCGAATAGGATCGCCGTCGTCCAGGTGAACTAACAACAATTGCCCTGCCGTCATGGTCTCGAGTTTCAGTTTGGTCTTGACGAAATTGTAGGGGCAAATGACCCCACGAAGATCCAACTCTTCATCCGGGGCGTGGACATTCACTGGAGTTTCTGACATAAGAGTTCTCTAGGTAGGTGATGGGAGATGTTACCAAGTGATCCGTTGACTTGCAACGGGCTTATAGTGAGGGGCATGAACGAAAGAAAAGCGGGGTGCTTCTTCCGAAGCACCCCGCTTTGAAAAACTGGCCACTCAGTAGCGGCGCATGGTCTTAGTTGCTCAGACCCTTCTGCAAATTCGGCTTAGCACCATCGGTCCCATAGTCCGATTTATTCTGGACTTTGGTTTCCGGAGCCACGGTCTGATAACCCCATCCCGGCTGTGGTTCACAATTCCAGCAAGGCGCACTCCCGGTGAATTCACCGACAGTTGTGGTGACCACACCTGTTGTCACCGTTCCAGGAAATACACCGCCGACCGGCCCGCCAGAAACGCTGCCTGAATTCGTCTCGATTCCACGCTCATTCACTGGGCTCGGCCGCTGGCCGAGTCCGCCGAATCCCGCCAACTTCTCGTTACCTCGGAACAGGTAGATTTCGCGCACCAGCTTACGACCGGATCCGTACACACCCTGATCTGCTCTCTCGTTTGGCGCTTCAACCACCTGCACAGAAATATCATCGCCAGCATTCAAAACTCTAATTTGATCCATATTGCTCTGTCCGTCGAAATAAAGCGTCAACGAGGACATCGCACCAGTACCTGCACGACCTTCGTCGTGTGAACTCCCACCCGTTTCCAGGTGCAACTTGTGGCCTGGCACATCGATGGCGAGAACGCGACCGAACACGGTTTCTGCTTGACCAAGTCGATCGATAAATGCGTTCCGATCAAAGGCCTGCGTTCGACCCGAATTTCCCGAAACGTCTCCAACCCCGGTACCGACACCGAATCCTGATCCTGCCGAGGACTGCGGCAAACGCTCTTGAGCGCCTGCAACACCAACGGAGCTGACGAGAAGAACCGCAGCTCCAAGTGCCAACACGTTACGCATGTGCTGCCTCCTTAGTGAGATGGAATTGATAAGAGAGTGATGATGGACGGCGATAAACTAAACTGGTCATAGTAGTTCTAGGCAAATTCGCGCGCACTATAGGCCAACAACCACATCATGTCAAGATGTTTTCAGGCACCCCATCCACCATATAGTGGATATGGAATGTTGCTCAGGCACTCCCGGTTCACTTGTAACAGCCATAACCCTCTTCGACTCGTAAAACAATCGAGCACAAGTGGTCATCCTAATCGAAACGATGGTGCCCAGAGGGAGGGTCGAACTCCCACTCTCTTGCGAGAACCGGATTTTGAGTCCGGCGCGTCTGCCAGTTCCGCCATCCGGGCACTTGCATCATATGTCGTGCGATTCCATCCAGAGTCCCTCAGAGCATGTGAGGGGAAGCTTTTTTAACATGAACCCGCAAAAGCGTCAATCAGCACGTCGCACTCTTTTTTTCTTGAAATATCAGATGCTAGAATGGCCAGCGATATCCACCGAAAGACCGACGCGGAATTATGGAGGCAACCATGGCAGATGTGCAATGTGTCACCTGCGGTCAAGCAGGCGAAGCAATTACCGATATGTTATTTCTCGGAAAGCTCGAAGCTGAGATCAAGGCGCAGGTCTGTAAACCCTGCTGGAAAAAGTGGGAAGGGATGCGCGTGATGGTCATCAATGAATACCAGGTCAATCTTGGTGATGAGAGCGGCCGCGAACTCGTAAAGAAGCAAATGAAGGCCTTCCTCAAGCTGGGAGAGCAAACCGACACGTCCAAACTAGACCAGAACTTTCGGCCAGCGGGCTCTTAAAGGTTCCAATGAGCGGAAGCTTGAACCAATCACCTGCGTAGCCAGTCATCCGGGCGACCCAGGTGGTTGTCCGCGCCCGTGGCCTACGAAGTTGCTTTCTTATATTCTGGTGCTCCCTCAGCCGTTGCGGGATCGAATTCATTGACACTCTGATTTCGGAAGTGCTAAAGTCCCCTATTGTTGAGGTTTTCAGCTGAGATCAGGAAGGATAATCCCGCCGTGATCACACAAATGCGGGTAAAGGGTCTGATCTTCGACCCCTATAACAACGCCTACATCGTGGTGTTGCGAGACGAAGATAATTCGGACATGCTCCCGATTTGGGTGGGAAAATCAGAAGCCAGCGCTATTGGCCTGGCGCTGGAGAGTGTGACCGCTCCGCGTCCTATGACGCACGATTTGATGAAATCGTTTCTTGAAACATTCGACGCGAAAATCATTAGCGTGGTCATTACGGATTTGAATGAGAACACGTATTTCGCCACAATTCATCTCATGTACGAAGACTCGGAGTACACCGTCGATTCCCGCCCCAGCGATGCCATTGCGCTGGCGCTTCGAACCAGCGCCCCGATCTTTGCGAGCGAGAAAGTCATTAAGAAGCAGTCTTCCGAAGAACTCGAACAGTGGCTTGAAAATTTGAAGCCGGAAGACTTCGGCAAACTGGATACCTAGCCATGGAACCAGTCAACCAGAACCAGTCGCCTGAACTCGTGGCGCTGACCGTCAAACAGGTACTGGACGACGGCAACACCGACACCCGCATCGTCGTCCTAAAAAGTGAAGATGCGACTGTCACGTTGCCTATTTGGGTCGGATCTGCCGAGGGGAATGCGATTCGTCTCGCAATGGAGCGTGTGGTGACCCCGCGGCCAATGAGCCACGACCTCATTCGAAGCTTTGCTGATCACCTCGGCGTTCGGATCGAGAGAGTCGTGATTACGGATGTGAAGAGCAGTACCTATTACGCAAGCGTGGCCTTTGCGTCAAAGGGGGTGCATCGCACGTTGGACGCCAGACCAAGCGATGCCATCGCCCTCGCGCTGCGCGCAGACTGCCCGATCTATGCCACCCAAGACGTGCTCGATCGGCGAACTGCGATTCACTTGGATGCCTGGATCAACAAACTCGACGCAAAAAATATCGAACCCCAACAAGCGTGAGGCCTAACGCCTCACAGTAGCAGCCTATTGTGCAGGAGTAGATGGAGACCATGACAAAAACGTATCTGGAAAAGCCAGCTGATGTGAAACGTAAGTGGTTCTTGGTGGATGCCGATGGAAAGACGCTCGGCCGCTTGGCGGCGAAAGTAGCCAGTTTGCTCCGCGGCAAGCACAAACCCACCTTTACGCCCCATGTTGATACTGGGGATCATGTCGTGATCGTGAATGCGGAGAAGGTCCGCCTGACTGGAAACAAGATGGAATCCAAGACCTACTCCTATCACACCGGATATCCGGGTGGGCTAAAAACGCTCACCGCCGAGCATATCCACCGGAAACAACCGACCGAGCTGTTGACGAGAGCCATCGAGGGCATGTTGCCCAAGACTCCCCTCGGCAACCATATGGCAAAGAAATTGCGCGTCTATGCGGGACCGACCCATCCGCATCACGCACAGCAACTGGAATCACTCTCACTGTGACCATTATTGTTTGAATTCGATCTGTGAAGGAGACGGTCTGATATGGCAGCATTGACGCAGTATGCAACCGGAAAGAGAAAGAGCGCGATCGCTCGTGCCTGGGTAACCGCCGCCGCAGGTGACATCGTTGTAAATGAGAAGCCGCTGGAAAAAGCATTTCCTCGCATGACGTTGCGGAATGTGATCCAATTTCCGTTCGAGCTGGCCGGTGTCGCCGGCAAGTATTCGGTGCGCGCCACGGTGTATGGCGGTGGCCCTGCAGGCCAAGCCGGAGCCTTGCGACATGCGATCTCGAAGGCGCTGGTGATCATGAGTGCGGCGTTTCGCAGCCCCCTCAAGAAGGAAGGCCTGCTGACCCGGGATTCACGCGTGAAAGAGCGTAAAAAGTACGGTCAAAAGGGCGCCAGAAAGCGCTTCCAATACTCGAAGCGATAACGAAAGCCTGGAGCGACATGGTGTCAAAAGGGAAGGCTCCGCAGCCTTCCCTTTTTTTATGTGCGAGATGCACTGACCGGAAAACAGCTCACGATGTTCCAGGAGGCGTGACATGACGTCGGTACGAGTGGCGGTGGCAGGCGCTAGTGGTTACACAGGGGCGGAGTTACTGCGGTTGCTTTCTCAACACCCTCAAGTCAACTTGACTGCGGTGACCTCTGAGAAGTCGGCTGGCATAGCCGTATCGTCCATTTATCCCCATTTGCAGGGCGTGATACCGCTGACTTTTGAAGCCTTGGCGCCTGAGGCTTTGGCGGAGCGTGCCGATGTCCTCTTTCTCGCCCTGCCCCACACCAAATCCATGGGTCCGGTGGCGAGCTGCATGAAAGCCGGCAAGCGCGTCATTGATCTGAGTGCGGACTTCAGGCTCAAGGATCCTCGAACGTACGAAACATGGTATCAGACTCCGCACGCGCATCCCGATCTGATCGGAAGCGCCGTGTATGGCCTGCCCGAACTGCATCGATCCGCCATCGCGCAGGCCCGCCTAGTGGCCTCGCCGGGCTGCTACCCCACCGCTGCCATTCTACAATTGGCGCCGTTGGTCGCCCATGGCCTGATCGTGCCGAACACGATCGTGATCGATGCAAAGTCCGGTGTGTCAGGAGCCGGAAGAAGTCCGGCCCTTCCCTACCACTTTCCGGAAGCGCACGAATCGCTGGAACCCTACAAGATAGGTCAGCATCGACACATTCCTGAAATCGAGCAGGAACTTGCCGGACTGGCAAGGAAGCACGGACGAAGGGCCGCCGGACAGGATGCCACCGTCACGATCGCCTTCACACCACATCTAGTTCCCATGAATCGAGGCATCTTGAGCACCGCCTACGCGCGCGTGAAAGGAACGCTCGATGTCGTCGAATTGAGAGCCCTCTATCGCGATTTTTACAAGGGTGAACGATTTGTGCGACTGCTTGAGAGCGCGATGCCGAATCCACGACATGTGCGGGGCGCCAACTACTGCGATCTCGCTGTGCATACCGATACGCGAGCCGGCTGGGTGGTAACCGTCTCGGCCATCGATAACCTGATCAAGGGAGCGGCAGGACAAGCCATTCAGGCCATGAATCTCATGCTCGGGTATCCTGAGGAGATGGGATTGATAGCACCCGGCATCTATCCGTAGACCCTGCGCATTAGTGAGCCCCCATACGAGCCATTCCTACTCCACACAGGATGACAGATGAAAACTATTCCAGGAGGCGTCACTGCCCCGCTTGGGTTTCGGGCTGCCGGAATCTACTGCGGAATCAAGAAAAAGAAGCAGCTCGATTTGGCGCTGCTGGTATCTGAAAAAGAAGGACCCATCGCCGGGGTCTTCACCACTAATCGAGTCGTGGCAGCCCCTGTCATCCTTGATCGTCTGCATCTGAAAAAGGGCATCGGCCGCGCCATCCTCGTCAATAGTGGGAATGCCAATGCCTGCACCGGGCCAGAAGGGATGCGTGCAGCCAAGGATATGGCACAGCTGGTAGCCACCGCGCTCCAGAGCGCTCCACACACCATCTTCATTGGATCGACCGGAGTGATCGGCCAACCGCTTCCGATTGCCTATATTAAAAAGGCGCTGCCGACTCTGCTGACACGAGTCACTCGTCGCGGTGGTCGGGAGGCGGCGCAGGCCATTATGACGACCGACCTCAAGCCTAAGCAGGTGGCTGTGCGCACTCGACTCGGCGGGGAAATGGTGACGGTCGGCGGGATGGCCAAGGGGTCCGGTATGATCCACCCCAACATGGCCACCATGTTGGCCTATCTCACGACCGATGCGGCCATCAGTCGGCGCGCGCTTCAAATGGCGCTTCGTCAGGCCGTGGAGCAATCATTCAACTGCATCACGGTCGATGGGGATACCAGCACGAACGATACTGTCTTGTGTCTCGCCAATGGAATGGCGGGGAATGAGACGCTCAAACCCGGCTCCGCAGACTTTACGCATTTCTGTACGATGCTCGAAACGGTCTGTCGGACACTGGCCTTGAAAATTTGCTGGGACGGCGAAGGCGTGACAAAAGTTGTGCGGATCCAAGTCAAAGGGGCTAAGACCCCACAGTCAGCCCGGCAGATTGCGCAAACGATCGCCACGTCCAACTTAGTGAAGACGGCGTTGTTCGGCGGTGACGCAAACTGGGGCCGCGTAATGGCTGCCCTCGGGCGTGCTGGGGTCGCTATCGATCCCACGCGCGTAAGCCTTCAATTCGGGGATGTCGCAATGGTGAGACAGGGACAAGGCCTGGGCGCTGTGGCTGAACGGCGGCTGGCCAAAGTCTTCCAAGAACGAGACTTTACAATCCTTGTCGATCTCGGACTGGGCAAAGCGGAAGCACATATGTGGACCACGGATTTATCCTATGAATACGTGCGCATCAACGCCAGTTACCGGTCGTGACGGGGACCTGGTTGGTTGCAAAATAGAGAGGATTATGCTAGCGTTCGGGCGTTTTCGCGCAGTGAAGGGTCTGTCCCATCGTTCACGGCTTGAGCCATCAAAATCAGGGACGTCTTATTTAAATCCAAACCAGCGTGATGCGCACGCTGCGCAGCCTGAGAATAAGGGGGACATCCCCCTCGTCGTTGGCGTTCGCCAGGCGCTCTGCAGGCTTCGGAGGGAGGTGAAGGTATGGGAGTAGTTGCGATTAAGGAATTATTGGAAGCCGGTGTCCATTTCGGCCACCAGACGAACCGTTGGAATCCGAAGATGAAGCGATTCCTCTTCGGCGAGCGAAACGGCGTCTACATCATCGACTTGCAACAGACGGTCACGCGCATGGAGCAGGCCTATGCCTTCGCGCGCGACACCGTGGCGGCCGGTGACTCCGTCTTGTTCGTCGGCACGAAGCGCCAAGCCGCGGAAATTTTGGAAGAAGAGGCCAAACGAGCCAACCAGTTTTTCATCAACCAGCGATGGTTGGGCGGCATGTTGACCAATTTCCAGACCATCCGACGCAGCATCGACAAAATGAAAAAGATGGAGGCGACCCTCGCTGATCCGACTCATCAGGGCCATACCAAGAAAGAGCTCGGACAGATGCAGAAGGAAGTCGTCAAGCTCCAGAAGAACCTGTCGGGCATCCGCAACATGCGTGCCTTGCCTGGTGCGGTATTCGTCCTGGATACCCGGATCGAACACATTGCGATCCTCGAGGCCAGCCGGCTCGAAATTCCAGTCATTGCCATCCTCGACTCGAACTGCGATCCGGACCATATTCAATTTCCAATTCCCGGCAATGACGATGCGATTCGCTCCATCAAGTTGATTATTTCCCGAATCGCGGACGCGTGCCTCGAAGGAGCGCACCTCCGGGCACAGCATGAAGAAACTGAGTTTGCGGCAGCACCAGCGGGTGGCGGCGCGAAACCGTCCGCACACCTGGCCGGCGTGTCAGCCTTGTAAACACCGCATCCTGCACGTCGGAATTGTTCGACTCGACCAACTGAGGAGCCCATGGCAAGTCTGAGTGATCTCGTAAAAGAGCTGCGTGAAAAAACAGGGGCCGGCATTCTGGATTGTCAGAAAGCCTTGTCCGAGAATGGAAACAGCATCGAAAAAGCGATCGATTATCTTCGGCAAAAGGGATTGGCCGCGGCCCAGAAAAAAGCCGGTCGGGAAACCAATCAAGGATTGGTCCATGCCTATATCCACGCCGGAGGGAAGATCGGGGTCCTCATTGAAGTCAACTGCGAAACCGATTTCGTGGCGCGGAACGAACAGTTCAAAGCGTTCGTGAATGATTTGGCCCTGCAAGTGGCGGCGTCGAGTCCCTCCTGTGTCAGACGGGAAGAGATTCCCGCAGACGTCGTCACGAAGGAACGAAGCATCTACGAAGGACAGGCCAAAGAAATGGGCAAGCCGCCGGCAGCCTGGCCAAAAATCATTGACGGCAAGCTTGAAAAATTTTTCCAAGAGAATTGCTTGCTCGAACAGGCCTTCATCAAGGATCCGTCGGTCACGATCAAAGATGTGCTGGCGCAGCAAATCGGCAAGATCGGCGAGAACATGAACATTCGCCGCTTTACCCGGTACCAATTAGGCCAGGCATGAGTTCTGCCCATTACCGCCGCATCCTGCTGAAAGTCAGCGGAGAAATGCTGGCCGGTGAGCAGGGCTATGGCATCCAACCCTCGATTCTCGAAGGACTGGCGGACGAAATTGCCGACGTCGTCGCGATGGACGTTGAAGTCGCCGTCGTGATCGGCGGCGGCAATATTTTCCGCGGTCTGGCCGCCAGCGCGCGCGGCATGGAACGGGCCTCTGCCGACTACATGGGCATGCTGGCCACCGTGCTGAATGCGCTCGCCCTCCAGAATGCGCTGGAAAGCAAAGGGGTCACGACCCGTGTCCAGTCGGCGATTGAAATGCGGCAATTGGCGGAAGGCTACATCCGACGCCGCGCTATCCGGCACTTGGAAAAAAAGCGTGTGGTGATTTTTGCCGGCGGAACGGGGAATCCTTACTTCTCCACCGACACGGCCGCGTCGCTGCGGGCGATGGAAATCGGCGCGCAGGTCATCATGAAAGGCACCAAGGTCGACGGCATCTACGACAGCGATCCGACTAAGAATCCACAAGCCAAGAAATATGCTGAAATCCCCTTCCTGTCGATTCTTACCCAGAATCTGAAAGTCATGGACTCGACGGCCATCAGCCTGTGCATGGACAACAGGCTGCCGTTGATCGTCTTCAACTTAAAAGAGAAGGGAAACTTTAAACGGGTCGTCCAAGGTGATCCCATCGGGACCCTGGTCACCGTAGGAAGTCGCTAAGGAGAGAGTCTGATGTCGACGGCGCAGGCGGTGAAACAACGCGTAACCGAGAAGATGGAGCATGCGATCGAACATTTGAAACGCGACCTGGCCGGGCTCCGCACCGGTCGCGCGTCAGTGGCGCTCGTTGACGGCATCAAGGTGGACTACTATGGCACCCTCACACCGCTGAAACAGGTCGCGAATGTCGCCACCCCAGAAGCACGGCTCATCACGATTCAGCCCTGGGAACAGAACTTAATCAGAGAAATCGAAAAGGCGATCCAAACCTCCGACCTCGGATTGACGCCGTCGAATGACGGGAAGCTCATCCGCATTCCCCTTCCGCCGCTGACCGAAGAACGCCGGAAGGAACTCATCAAGGTGTGCAAGAAACACGGCGAAGAAGTGAAAGTGCAGATTCGCGGCTTCCGTCGGGATGGGAATGAAGAGCTCAAGAAACTCCAGAAGGACACGAAACTGACCGAAGACGAGTTGCGCAAGTCGGAAGCCGAGATTCAGAAACTGACTGATCAGTACGTACAGAAGATCGACGACGTCATGAAGAAGAAAGAAGGCGAAATTCTCGAAGTCTAGCGCCTTCTTCCGTCACGACAGGCTGCGTGTACACGCCCTCTCATTTTCTCCCAACCTCCGTCTCAGTCGATCTGGGTGCCCTTGCACAGAACCTCGCCCACGTGCGGCGGCTCGCCCCGTGCTCCGAGGTGCTGGCCGTCGTAAAGGCCAATGCCTATGGCCATGGCGCCGTCGAGATTACGCGCGCCCTCCAACAACTGACAGTCCACCGATTTGCTGTCGCCACAGTCGACGAGGGCATCGCGCTCCGCCAGGCTGGAATTCACGATACCATTGTGGTGATGGGCGCGACGGTCCCTGCGCAGTTTGCAGACCTGGTGGCTCACCAGCTGACACCCGTGCTCTATCGGGCCGATATGGTGCAGGCCTTTGCCGGCAAGGTCCCGCCCGGCGCCAAGCCCTACCCCGTGCACGTCAAGATCGAGACCGGCATGGGCCGCCTGGGCCTCTCTGCTCAGGAGATGCCCGATCTCATCGACATGCCGGACTTTCGAACAACGCTACGCCTCGAAGGGCTCATGACCCATCTGGCTGACGCCGACAATCACGACGCCCTGCACACCGAGGCTCAACTCGCACGATTTCAGCAGACCCTTAAGACCCTGCAACAATGCGGCCTCACACTCCCGCTGGTGCACGCGGCCAACAGCGCAGCCATCGTCAAATACCCCGCGAGCCGCTATTCCCTCGTGCGGCCCGGCATTATGCTCTACGGGTACCAAACCGTGGCCAAGGAGGACCCGACGGATGAGCTGCGGCCGATCCTCACCTGGAAAACGACCATCGCACACCTTCACACCATCCAACCAGGCGACAGCGTCAGCTACAACCAAACGTTCGTCGCCTCGCGACAGTCCCGCATCGCGGTGCTACCGGTTGGATATGCGGATGGGTACAACCGTCTCCTCTCGAACCGCGGAGTGGTGCTGATCGGCGGGCAGCGAGCACCGGTGGTCGGACGTGTCTGCATGGACATGACCATGATCGATGTGACCGACGTCCCCGGCGTGGAAATCGGGCATGAGGCCATCCTGATCGGGCAACAAGGACAGGAACGCATTACGGCCGCCGACTTGGCCGCCTGGCAACAGACGATTCCCTACGAAATTCTCTGCGCCATCGGGCCCCGCGTTCCCCGCCAATACCACTCCCTTCCACTTGACCGCACTGGTCAATCACGTCACTCGTGAGGGAGTGGTCACGAGACGTTCCTCAATTCGGTCTCCCGCTTGTCTCATGGCATCCCCTTGCCTTCCACACGGGATTTCCCCATAGTCGATAGAGATCCACGTGTTCAGGTCACACACGAGAGCGACGCCACCTGCTGATGGAATGAGGAGAGGCGATGGGCGGAAGGCATCTGTTCGGTCGAACCAGCCTAGTGTGGTGCTGTGGAGCCATCCTGAGCGCGTGCTCCGCAAATCTCGCGTCAGCGTCCGGAACTGAAGGGCTCCAGCAACCACGCACTGAAGTCTCCAGCATCACCATCCATATCCCGATCCCGGTGCCAGCCCTTGCCGAGTTGTATGGCGGCATCCACCGGGATCTTGCCTCACATCGGGCCGCTGCCCGCGAGTGGGTTGCGCTGGGCGGAGGCACCGGATTTCTGAAGTATCGAATCTGGCCGGGAGAACAGGGATTCAAGACGACGGGAGGTCGACTATTTTCCCAAGCGACCTTTGCATTTGGAGTGGAGTATGCGAAACGCCTCAATGGCTCGCTCACGAAGGTAGCCGAATGCGGTCAGCGCGACGCGACGGCAGGAACAGGTCGATTGTCCGTACAGGTTGCGACCACGTTCGCCCAGGGCCGCGGCTATACCGTGCTACCGGCGAGCACGGTCGCTGCCATAGAGCCGACAGGGTCATGCTTGTTATCGGAGCAAAACGTGGATGCAGCACCGTTGATGGCCCAGGTCTATCGAAGCGAGCTCCGAGGGATCTTGCCAGCAGTAGACCGGAAAGCCGCCAGTCTCGTCACGCTGAAGCCGCCGGTCGCCCGCGTCTGGAAGGAGCTACAGGAACCATTGCTGCTGGATGAAGCCCAGGCACTCTGGCTCGTCGTAAACCCTGAAGCCGTCGGCCCTGCCGGCGTAGGGGCTCTGTCGGATGCTCCATCCGCAGGCTTTGGGGTGACAGCCAGACCCACTGTAGTGCGAGGGGCACAGCCCCTGTCACGTTATCTGCCCCTCCCCGACGCACAGGATCGACTCCAGGATGACGGGTTTCACGTCACCTTTGCCCTGCAGGTCCCGATCGACGAAGCCAATCAACGTCTGCGCGAGGCGGTGGTGGGCCAGGAATGGTCGCTTGGAGTCGGCACGATCAAGATTGTCGGAGCGACGCTCTATCCCCTGGGCACTCAGGTGGGGATAGAGTTGACCTTGCAAGGGCTGCTTCCGTTGACGCTGCGCCTCAAAGGCACGCCGGCCTACGACGAATCCACGGGACGGATTTTGTTTCGAGAGGTCGACTACACCATCAAGGAGCGCACGCCGGCCACAGACTTGGCCGAAGAATGGCTGCACGAGCCACTGCGCGAAGAATTGGCCGGAAGACTGGTGCTCCCCATTCGGGAAGAGCTGGACCTCATGCGAAAAGCCCTGGAAAGTGGTCTGAACCGTGACCTGACGGGAGGACGTTTGCGCGGAACGGTGCAACAGCTGTCACTCAAAGAACTGGCGGTGCAGACCAATAGCCTATCGGCAACTTTCAAAACCGACGGATCCCTGCATTACGACGCCCTTGCCGATGGGTTGCTCCCGTAATCCTCGGAAGTTACGCCTTCAGTTTCCGCTTCAACTGCGATTCCACGCTGGACACTTTGCTCGACAACCGCCCTTTCGGCCCCTTCCGATAGTCGATCTTGATACTGCACGAAATGCGGTTGCAGTCCTTGCGCATGCGCGCATAACATTTCTTGACCACCGCCATGACCTCGTCCCACTCCCCTTCCAGCACCGTTCCCATCGGGTTCAACCGATAGGCCACGCCGCTTCGATCGACGATGTCCAGAGAGCGCGCCACATATTTGCCCACGCTCTCGCCCCTGCCCAGCGGCGACATACTGAATTCCAATAACACCATGGCCGTCGTCGTCCTCCTTAGGTGGTTGATGCAGGTGTCGCGGGAGCCTGTTGGCTCGCGCGGTGATCGAGCCACACCTTGGGATACTGCACTTTCCCCAAGAGACGAAATCCATCCAGCGCCTCACGGAGGAGGGCGCGGCGTTTTTCCGCATCCGGTTCGTTGGCTTTGGCCTGCTCGCGAAGCTGCCCCAGCCAATCGACAAAGGCGGCGAACTCACTATCCAAAATACGTTCCAGATCTTCCTTCATGAATCCGGATAGGGCGGGCGCCTGACCGCTCGTGCTGACCGCCAGGCGAAGGTGACCGCAGCTGACGACGGCCGGCATCACCACGTTCGACACGTCGGGCTGGTCGACGGACCAGATCAAGAATTTCTGCTCGCGAGCCAGCCGCATCAGCGAATGGGAAAGTTCACGGTCATCCCGCATCGTGTTCAACACCAGAATGGCGCTCTCCAGATCGTTCGCGCGAAAATGCCGGCCGCGGTGAATAATCTTGGCCGAGGCCGCCAGCTTGCGAAGCGTTTCGTTCATGGTGGGACTGATCACGGTCACCTTGGCGCCGGCGTCCAATAACCGCTGAACCTTTTCAGCCGCCTCCTCATCGCCACCGATGACCAGAACCGGCCAACCGCGCACATCGAGTGAAATTTGAAAGCCAGAATTTGCAGCCATCGTCATAATCCTCCAACAAGGCGTCAACAAGGTAAGGGCGTATCATACAACAGGCGATTTCACAGGGTAAACCCGCTTCGGCATTCCCCTTTCCGCCATGAGCTGGGTATAATGCGCGCGCTGGATGACGAGGGAGCCCTCGCTCTCACGGTGAGTAAACAAAGGAGCATATTGTGGCTGGATATACAGGACGATCCCTGGGAATGGCTGGAGGGGTCATCGGCATTGCGGCGCTGGCTGCCTATTTCGGCATTGCACACATCGGAGAACCGGATCAGGGCGGCGGGTCGATCGCAGGACAAGTAGAGATTGCGCCCAATTTGGCCGACCAGGTCAAACCGACCGACGTGTTGTTTGTGATCGTGCGGCGCCCGACAGGACCACCGCGACCCCTCGCCGCCAAACGGATCGACGGACCGAAATTTCCGGTGCAGTTCGAAATAACCAATGCGGATGTCATGGTGCAAGGTAGCGAGCTGAAAGGCATGGTGGATGTGATTGCCCGTCTGGATCGCGACGGCCAGGCCGGTCAACCGCAACCGGGAGATATGGAAGGACGTTATGCGAAGAATCCGACCTTGCCCGGCGGGCGCGATCTGATGATTACGATCGATAAGGTGTACTAGGCGAGAGGACATGAGCAATGCACAATGTTCAATCAGAAACTGCCGAAATTGAACATTAAACATTGACCATTGAAAATTGACGGCTACGTCTCGGCCGGGTCCGCATCGAGTTCCAAATTCCAATACAGATAGTCCCGCCAGCTTTCCGGCGTGTTGCGAATCCCGATGGTAATCGTAACCGTGGGGCTCCAGCGGGGCTTCACGGGCTTTTTAATGAGACGCATATTCGCTTCTTCCGGCGTCCGGCCGCTCTTCCGGTTATTGCACCGCCAGCAGGCCGTCACGATGTTTTCCCAGGTCTTCCGCCCACCCTTCGCGATGGGCACGACGTGGTCGAACGTCAATTCTTCGGTGCGGAACTTGCGTTTGCAGTATTGGCAGCAATAACCGTCCCGCGTAAAAATGTTGATGCGGGAAAACTTCACAGCCCGGTGACTCTCCTTGAGCTTGACGAGCTTCAGGAGCCGCATCACCGACGGAAGTTTGATCGAGATAGAGATGCCGTGGATTTGGCGGTCGTAGACTTCGAGGACTTCGACCTTCCCCTGCCAGAGCAAGGTAATGGCCTTCTGCCAATGCAGGACACGCAACGGTTCATAGGTGGAGTTGAGCAACAAGGTCATTTCCATAGCAGCTCCGGCGGTCTCCTATGAGTGAGTGCACTATTTTAAGAATAGCAAAATGACGGCGGCGTTGTACCCTTCCCTGAATGCATATGCTCAATCTATGCCACATGTAATTAATGAAATCAAGCGCTTAGGCCATAACGTACAGAATGTTACCCAATCGTAAGTCGCCCCAGATCCTCCTGTAATTTACAAAGGGACCGCATGGATTCACTCGCCGTTTATGTCACCGTGGCCCAAGTGGACGAGATTCCGCCGGGAACCTGCCGAACTGTGGAGGTCGAAGGCATCTTTCTCGCCCTCTGCAATGTGAATGGAACCTTTCGGGCCGTCGATAACACCTGTCCACACGCGGGCGGGCCGCTGGGTGAAGGCACTCTGGACGGGGAAGTGCTTGAATGCCCCTGGCATGGGTGGCGCTTCAATGTCCGCACCGGCGAGCGTCCCGAAAACCCTGAGATCTCTGTGGCCTGCGTAGAAGTGCGGGTGCAAGGCCCGAACGTGCAAGTGAAAATTCCACCTACATTGTAGGAGGCAGCGGAGGGGAATCTGCGGCGGGATTGCGCGGTCGTCCGCTTTCCGGTCCTTCCGGCATCAGGCCATCGGCCGGCAGCGAGGCGGCATTCACTCGCTTCGTGGCCAAATCGACGTGCCAAATGAAATCCCGTTCGAACCATTGCGTCGTCCCCTGCTCACGCATGTAGATGCGAACCTCGTACCGCTGCCCATCCTGCTTGATCACCTGCCACTCCCCCAAACGCAAGCCCAGCTTGCGGGCCTCCTGAATGCGGGCCCGTTCGTTGAAGGCCTGGAGAATGGTCGGATAGCCGACCGCCCGATGGGTCTGCACCAATGCCAGGGCCTGAGCCGCCTGTGGGTCGGTCATCGGATTGAGGGTCGGTGGTTTCATCCACCAATACACCAACCCTCCGACCAGGAGAAGAAGAACAACCGCGTAATGGAGCGCTTTACTCATAGTGTAAGACCATACGCTGCAGGCACATCGTTGATGAATGGTCATCATATGTGGCGCCAGATTTCACTGTCAATCACGGAACGGCGCTGCGGCGGGCCACAACCGGAGACGTCTGGAAGTCGCTGTGCTTGACAAGGCCGCGCAACGCTGTGGTACAAGTACCGGTCAACCTACGCCATATAATCGGAGCATCACTGTTCAATGAAGTTCTTCTTCTACGCGGACAATTTAAATCTGTCTCAACTCAAGCGCCGCGCCCCCGAACACAAGTTTCTCTTCACGGCCTATCTCCCCGACCACAGCATTCAGTTCTGCCGCTGGTCGACGCAGTGGCGATGCGGTCTCGCGAGTGTCATTCCATCGCCAGGGGAAAAAGTTTGGGGTGCCGTCTTCGAGATCACCGATGAGGATCTCAAGATCCTGGACGAGTTCGAAGACGATGTCCCGCAGGGGGCCTACCGGCATCTGCCGGTCACCGTGATCACGGCAGAGGGCGAAAAAATGCTGGTCACGACCCATGCGGCCAATCCCATCGGCAAATTCAAGCCGAAGGAGCATTACATTGATTGGGTCATCAAGGGACTCAAGCAGTGGAAGTTGCCCGAGGAATGCAGCGAGCAATGGCAGGCCTACAAACCACACTGACCGCCCGGCACGTCGTCAATCACCCATATCGCTATCGCTAATTAGAGGTCATCATGCCGAAACCCAAATATCATATTCTCGTCTGCACCAACGCCCGCCCGCCCGGCCACCCCAAACCATCCTGCGGCAACCAAGGATCTGCGCAACTGCTCATGACCTTCAATATGGGGTTGATGCAACGCGGCATCATGCCAGGGGAAGTACTCGTCACTGGATCGTCCTGCCTCGGACCATGTGAGCAGGGACCGACAGTCGTCGTCTATCCCGAAGGCACCTGGTATTCCAAGGTCACGGAAGCCGACGTCGCCACCATCTTGGACGAACACATCCAAGGCGGCAAGCCGGCGCAGAAGTTGAACCCCGACTCTGTCTGGGGCTGACGCAACTGAAGGTGTGACCGACGACCGTGGCACACTCCACTCCACACGAACACAAAGCCCAGGCGCCCCGAAGCGTCGGGTGCATGGTCGTCACCTGCAGCGACACCCGTACACCCGATAACGATACCAGCGGCCAACTGATCATGCGGCTGCTGAAGGAACAGGGGCATCAGGTGCTGGCCTACCACCTCGTGAAAGATGAGCCCCTGCTGATCAAGGAATGCATCGGCGAGGCCATACGGACCGAGGGGATTCACGCCATCCTCGTCAACGGCGGGACAGGGATCTCTCGACGGGATTCGACGTTTGAAGCAGTGGACGCCATGCTCGAAAAACGTCTGGATGGATTCGGAGAAATTTTTCGGGCACTCACCTACCAGGAGATCGGCTCACCGGCCATCATGACCCGCGCAACCGCCGGCATCGTCCACGGGCGGGTACTGTTCTCCACGCCGGGCTCAGAAAATGCGGTGCGCCTGGCCATGGAAAAACTGATCCTTCCTGAACTCGGCCACCTCGTCAAAGAACTCACCAAGTAGTACGCCCTGCTTCAAGCTCAGCTCGCCACCGAGCGCAGACCGTGAGCGGACCGTGACATACAGCCCGTACGTCGCAGAAACCCCTCAGGAGCGTCAATGCATCGGTGGGAATTCCCTGACCAATCGCACAGGATGTTCAAAACGGTCCCTCTTCCCACCCACCCAATCCCCAGCGCGCCGAGACGCGCTTTTCCTCAGGCAAGACCGCAAGCAAAACAAAACCCTCAGCGTACCCTCTGGGGTACGTTGAGGGTTTTGATGAGCCGAGAACGAAGCTGGAGGCCGTTTTCAACGTCCTGTTAGTCTTGGCCGATTTTCGGTTCAGAATACACCTCATTCGTGGGAATCTTCGATTGCGCGTACCGCTTGTAAAACATTAATAGATCGCGTACCGACACCACCCCGACAATCGCCCCTCCCCTGGTCACCGCGAGATGGCGCACGCCGAGATCACCCATCATATCCTGGGCCTCGTCAACCGCCTGGCTCGCCTCGATCGTACAGACGGGAGACGTCATGATCTTCTCGACCGTGAGTTTCGTGACGTCTTGATTCGTCGCCAGCGCCTTCCGCACCAGGTCGGTATCGGTCACGATGCCGACATGGTTCTTCCCCTTCTTGATGAGGAGTGAGCCGACTCGCAACTCCCGCATTTTTTTCGCCGCACCGCGAATGGAAGTGGTAGGACCAACACTTTGGGGATGCTTGTTCATGATCTGCGCAACAGTCGCCATGTCACATGCCTTTCTGCCCATTGGGACAAGAGATTCGATAATGAAGCCGCATTACGGTATCGTCAGCACGATCTTACCAAAAAACGTCCTACCCACAAGATACTCTTGCGCAGCCTTGGCATCAGCCAGAGGAAAGGTTCGATCGATCAAGGGTCGCAACTTCCCCTGTCCGATCAATTGAGCGGCCTTGAGCAATTCACTCTGAGACCCCATATACGAACCTTTGATCGTGAGCTGGCGGGAATAGACATAGCGGAGATCCAGCTTCACGTCCGCCCCAGTCGTAGCCCCGCAGGTAATCAAGCGCCCACCCTTGGCCAACGAATCCACACACTGCCCCCACACCTCCGGGCCGATATGCTCGATCACCACATCCACACCGCGGCGGTGAGTCAGCTCGCGCACCCGTTGGTTCACCTGCTCGCGGCTGTGGTTGATCACCTCGTCGGCCCCGACGGCCTTGGCCTTTGCGATTTTGTCGTCGCTGCCGACCGTGGTCAAGACCCTGGCGCCGGCCAGCTTGGCCATTTGGATCGCCATGTGCCCCACCCCGCTGCCCGCGCCCATGATCAGCACGTCTTCGCCGAGCTGCAGATTGGCGAGCGTAAATAACATGTGCCAAGCGGTGACCGACACTAGAGGAAACGCCGCAGCCTGCTCGAAGGTCAACGTGCCTGGAATTGGAAACACATTCCGCGCCGGGACCTTGACGTACTCCGCATAGCCGCCATGACACATCGCCCCGATCAACCCGTAGGAGCGGCACATGTTGTCGCGACCAGCGAAACACTGTTCGCACCGCCCGCAGCCGACGCCGGGGGAAACATAGACGCGCTCCCCCTCGACGACACCCTCCACCTGGGAGCCGATCTGTTCGACCACCCCGGCGATATCTGAACCGGAGATATGCGGAAGCGGCATCGGATAGGCCGGACTGCCCTGCCGGATCCAGATGTCGAGGTGGTTCAACGCGCAGGCTTTCACCCGAACGAGGACCTCATTCTGGCCGCGGGTCGGCGCCGGCATCTCTTGATACTGCAATTTGCCCGGCCCACCATGTTCGTGAAAGACCACCGCGTTCATGAATCCTCCCAAATGGGAAATATTGACGCGGAATGGTGAGCACTGATCAGAAAAATGTTCAATGTGTAATGTTCAGTGTTCAATTTGTGATGTTAAATTCTTGCATCATTGAAAATTGAGAATTGAGCATTCCTCAAAAGGTGAGCGTCCCTTCCACCACCATCATGGCTTGCCCCCCGACCATCACGGCTTGAATGACTTCCTCGTCGGAATCCACCTGAATCAGAATGCGTGATGGACGGTCGATCTCATAACCTTGCTCAGCCGTAATTTCGGTCATCGGGCTGATATCCACGACACCGTGTTGCACCAAGTAGGCGCCCAAGGCGCCGCTGGCGCTGCCGGTCGCGGGATCTTCCACGATCCCGATCAACGGAGCGAACATCCGTGTATGCACCGTCGAGGACTGCTCGACCGTCATCGTACTGAACACCATGAGGCCGTTGGCGCCGTATTGCTGGCAGAGTTCCGCGATGGCAGCGACATCAGGAATGATCGAACGAACGGCCGTGAGCGTCCGCACCGGCACGATGATGACCGGCAGACCCGTGGACACGACCTGCACCGGAAACCGAGTCTCCGTGATCAGCGCCTTGGTAATTCCCAGCGAGCGGGCAATCGCAAAGAGCGCTTCCGGTTCATCGATCACATCGAGAAACTGTGGGCTGGGTTGCGACATCACCACACGTTCGATCACGCCGTCTCGCGTATGGATGTCGACTGGAAACAGTCCCAAATTGCATTCCTGCAGGACCCTGGTCACCGGTCCCTTGAGGGTCAGGCGTTTCAGCATCCCTAGCACAAAGAAGGTGCCGATCACCGGATGCCCGGCGAAGGGAATTTCCTGCGTCGGGGTGAAGATACGCATTTTGACGACGGCCGCCTTGTCGGTCGGCGGAAAGACAAAGACGGTTTCCGAAAGATTCATCTCGCGGGCGATCTGCTGTAACTCCACATCGGTCAACCCATCGGCATCGGGAAACACGGCCACGGGATTCCCACCGAATGGTTCATCTGTAAACACGTCCGCTTGATAGAACTGCAGTCTGCGCTGCTCCGCCATAGGCTCCTCAAGAAAGTTGCTGGCGGCATGTTGCCCCGAGACGAATTTTTTTGCAAGGGG
>JAHFEW010000025.1:0-2389 GCA_023248215.1 Nitrospira sp. | reverse complement strand
GGCCTGGGAAGCGCTTCATACGCCTGCGTCAAGGGATGCTTGAGGTATTGCTCGACATAGTTCTGCAGTGAGCCGTTGCGATAGAGCTGCTGGTTGGCGAATCGCGTGTCGATCTTGTGCAGCACCTTCACCCGCACGCCGGTCTTCTTGGTGAACTGCTCCAGGCTGACCCCGGTGATATCCGTATAGGGTCCCCGCCCGGACTGCATGATGCATTTAGGGATGTGGACGACTTTCTCCTTGGTCAGGCGCCGCGCAATGTCGTCGAAGGTCAACAGCACCGTGCAGTCGGAATCGCCGCTGAGTAACGCGTTCGGCACGTAGAGAAAGCGGGCGCGGTTCTTCCGAAACATCGTCAGGATTTTGTAGACGCTGCCCGCCATGACGACCGTATCTTTCTTCTCGAGTTCCAGCGAGTCAAACAGACTGACGATGCGGCGACGGCTCAAGAAGGCCGTGGTGTAAGCTTCCGTGTGGATGGTCTGCAGATTCGGTAATCCCATATCGTAGACACGGGTGGCTTCCTCCGGTAGGAATGTCCGGCCCTGCCGCATGACGGCGACCGTCTCCTCCTTGAGACCCCGGACCGGCGTGAGCGTCCCCATCCAGAGCACGCACTTCTGATTGATGGCCGAAATAGTCGCCGCATCCTTCGACATCGTCTCCTTGTCGAAGGCGTAAAAATTGGCTGACGAGACGGCAGGACCGTCCAACACTTTCATGACATGTTTCACGGATGGCGCATGCGGCATCAACCGCTGCCGATAGTCGCTGAGCGTGATGACCGACAGTTCGAAGTTGATGCGGCCGGGATACTGCGCTGTCAGCTGATGGATCTTGGGCACATGGACGAACCCCACGGTGAAGAACTGGATGTTCTTGTCCGTCTCGCGGAGAAAGTCCTCGACCCACTCCATCGCCTTGGGATGCAGAAACAGGTCGGTCCATTCCATGAACTCATTGCCGCCGAGGCACCAGAACTGTGTGGGGTCGCTCGGTTTCTTCTTGATGTAGTCGAGGATGAACGTCCAATCCTCGTCGCTCGTCTTGGGCGGGTCGAGTGTCTCTCGATAAGAATGATCCAGCTCGTAACAGAACTCACACTTGACCGGACAATCCCGGCCGAGGCTCAAGGGAATCTTGCCGGCATCCATTTCACGGATGAGAACCTGACGATAATCAGTGCGATCCTTGAAGAGCGGGGTGGGCTGGAAAATCGGGAGTGCAGTGGTCATGGCATGACCGATCTGTCGCCTCATGGGCAACGACTGCTAGATTGACAATATCAACATCGACTTGTCAGACTCCGTCGCATGACTGATGACACCCTCACCAAGGCCCTGGAGCTGTTCACACTGACGCTGCCCTGCACCCGCGAACAACTGGACCAGACACGCACACAACTGCTGCACACCTGGAATCCCCGTCGGTTCGCCAACCTGACCAACAATCCCAAGAAATACATGCAGGCCTACAAGAAAGCTGAAGAGATGACCCGACTCATCGAATCCTCGTACGCCCTGCTCTCCGCATTAGTCATTCCCGACAAGGTGTCGGGCGATCAGCATTCTTGTTGAGCGAAGCCATCCGAACTCGCGAGACGGCGGGATGCTCAAAACGGCGTCCCACTAGGCCGCAGGTGAGGCAAAACCGGAGGCGTACCCTGGAGGGTACGTTGAGGATTTTGACGAGCCGAGAACGACGTGGGACGTCGTTTTCAGCTTCCCGCTACCCGACCCCGTGCGAGACCACCCGGGACATGGACGTTTCCCCGTCCTTTTCGCCCGTCCCTTCGGCAATGGCCATGGGCCAGGTCACCAAACCCGACACGCCCTCCGAAGCGGTCGCGCCTTCTTTGGTCGCCGCATAGATCTGCGGCAATCGATTCGTCCCGAACTTGGAGATGTAGAGGAACACGTGTTCGCGCGCGTTGACGCGCACCGCCCAGGGATGAAAATCATTCCGATAGAACTCTTCGCAGAGCTGCATCGCATCCAGACAGGAAATCCCGCCGGGCTCGTTCAGCGTGTAATAGTAGTCGAGAGGAAGATCGTATTCTTCCTGCTTGTGAATCGTGATGCCGAACTTCTCCGGACTTCTGACCATCGGCGTATGCCGGTAGGCGACGAAGTAGAAGATCTCCACGGAATGGATATTGGGCTGGTTCTCGATGACGAACTGGCGCGTTTCCAATGCCTCGTCGCGCGTCTCGCCGGGAAATCCGTAGAAGGCCATGACGTGGTTCCAAATCCCCGCCTTGGCCGCCTGCCGCAGGTTGTTTTCGATGACGCTCTTCCTCGCATGTTTGTCCATGAGGTTGAGCACCCGCTCGTTCGCCGACTCCATGCCGTAATAGAGTGTGCAGCAGCCTGACTTCGCAGCCAACTCC
>JAHFEW010000084.1 GCA_023248215.1 Nitrospira sp. | reverse complement strand
TACAAGAGGGTGAGGGCCAGGCGAACCCGCTCCAGATCTTCCGTGGTCAATTCACGATTGCGATAGGGCGCGGTCACCTCGGCCAGTTCTGCCTCCGAAAAGACGGTACTGCCGGTCACATGGATGTCATGGACAAAAACCCGAACCGATCCCAATCTATTCTCGAACGGTTTTTGTGGCGCGGGCTGAACCTCCGGAAGAATAAGGCTCGGAGGCGGTGTCTCCGGTGCTTTGAATTCTTCCCTCAGCGGGGCCGGGGGTTCCCCTGATCGGCCGGTCGGGTCAAAAATTGGAGGAAGCGGGGGCGCGATCTGCGCAATGGCTGGACCTTCGATGAGGCAGATGCTCATCAAAAGGCCCGTGCACAGAGACCTGATATTGAAAATCTGGAACCCCAATTCGGCGACCTGTCCGCCGGAGTGCCGGCTTTTCATGTCATGAGCGACAGCCTGACGACCAGTCGGTGAAGTGTCGTTGGGGCAGGGAGCCCAATTGATCAGACAACGGTGCAGCAAGCGCCTGCCCCTGATGTAAGGGATTGAGGGAGTAGCCGGTGCCCGGATGGGCTTGTGGGGCAGGCGCGTCGTCAGCCATCAATGCCATGGGACTCATGAGCCACCCGCCTGGTTCGACAGGGAGCGTATCCCGACCCGCCACCACGAGGCTGCTCAGTTGGCCGTTCGCTTGCGCGGCACAGCGCTGCGTGAGTAGATTCTGCGCTTGCAGCGGACGTTGCGGCAGTATAGCCAAGGTGCCGCTCAAACTGGACAGGGGGGATTGAATATTCACCGTGCCGCTCAACCCGAATTGAGACGAAGCGTTCACGACGCTGCTCTGATCGGCCAGAAACGTCCCTGCGACAATGTTGATGTTGCCGCCTTGGCCCTGCACGGCTTGGGCAAGGATCTGACTGTTCTGGAGGGTCATGATGACCGGATCGATCGTGATATTGCCGCCGGCGGTAGTCGGGCCTCCCTGCACGGAGGTATTGATCTGGCTGTTCACGAGCCGGATCGTATCGGTGGCCTGCAGGGTGATGTTGCCACCGCTGGCCTGGTTGGCCTGCGTGGTGACGGAGCCATCCTGGCTGATGAATTGAGTGCCGGCGTTGATGGTGATGTTGCCGGCGTTGCCGGGACCGGTGCTGCTGGCGGAGATACTGGCTCCGTTGCTCAAGGAGACGGACTGGATGGCACTAAGGGAGATGTTGCCCCCAGACCCTACCGAAGATGAGTTGCTGCTGATCCTTGTTTCCTGATCTGCCTGGAACTTGACTGCGTCGATCGCGATGTTGCCTGCGGGAGCTCCGCCGCTTGTGTCGGTCCTAATCCTGCTGGTACTCAAGCGAAAGGTATCTGTCGAGATGGCGATCGTGGCGGGTTTCGTCGCCGCTGTCCCTCCGCCCACCGTCGTGTTGAAATCCGTGTTGTTCAAGGCGACCGATTGAGCAAACGCCGATGTGGGTGCGATTCCCGCGATTGTGATGTCCCCGGATTTGCCGGCCGTGCCGGTATCGCTTCCGCTGACGGAGAAAATCGATGAGGGCGGCTGGCCGTTGATCATGGTCCCGTCGGGGTTCACGTTCGCCCGGAATGAATTCACATTGAACGTAATGTTGCTGCCGGGCGCCGAGCGGGATGTGAAGGCAAAAAACACGGTCCTTCCAGTAAAGCTCAGGGTGTCCGATGTGATCCTGATCACACCTGGAACCAGCGATGCCGTCCCGCCCAGTACCGCTGAGCTCAGTTGCGCATTGTTAAGGGCGACCAATGTGGCCGGATCAGTGGATTCCGGACGTAAGCCCGAGATTGTGAGCGCCCCAGCTGGACCCGCGGTATCCTCTGCGCTCACGCTCGGAGTATTAAGGAACACGCGATGAGCGCCCTCGATAGGCGTCCCATCGGGGTTCACATTCACGCGAAGGGTATCGACGTTGAGGGCAATGTCTCCGGCCGGCGCGGGCCCGAGCGAAGTGGTGACCATGGTGGCAGCGCCGATTCCCTGCGCGTCGGGGAAATCGTCGTTGGTCAGGAGCAGTGACTTCGAGGTGAATGTAATCGCGCCTGGCCTGCTGTCGGCCGATCCGCCGAAGATCCTTGTGCTTAGCGAGGTGTCCTTCAGCGTGACGCTTGTTGCGGCGGTCCCGGGGCCCCCGACCCCTTGCACCGTGATATGCCCAGAAGGACCGGCATCGGCATCGGAACTCCGGCTATCGCTCGTCATCAAGTTTTGGGCGATGGTAGATGGATCATTTGGATTCAATTCCAGGCGATTGGTGGCGTCACCTTCCGTCGTAAGGGTGCCGACATTGAATGTGATGTCGCCCGCCGGCGCTGATCCGTGGGTGTCTGCGGTAATGAGCGTTCCATTGTTGAGTGCGATAGTCTCCGCCGTAACAGAGATGGCGGGGGGCACAGTAGCTCCGTCGGCCCCCCCGCCCTGGCCGTTCACCGCTATCGCTTTGAGGGACGCATCCTCCATTGTGAACTGACCGGCGCGAATAACAATCCGCCCGGCCTTGTCGGCGCTCGTATCAATGCTCGCCCCTTGAGCAAGTGAAATATTTCCGAACGACGTGAATCCGTTCAATATCGGGTCAGTGAGCGCCGCCCCTGCACCGGTCCCCAATACTTCTCCGGCCGAACCGGCACTGACCAGGGTGATCTGCCCGCCGGGTGCCGCGAGGCGAGCGGGTTGTGAGGTTCCATTTTCGAGTGTGCCGGCGGTGACATCGATATTCCCGCCGACGAGCGACAGGCTGTGCCCCTCTGCGACAGACAACTGACCCCCCTGCACGGTGATCGCTCCCGGGTTCGAACCCAGGAATCCAAACGCCGCCACCGGCGCACTGGAGATGGCCGCATCCTGCGGCCCAGGAATCGTGTTGAACTTTGCTCCGTCAGCCAAACGCAAATAATCAGCCGTCGTGAAACTCACCGACCCTCCGACATTCAACGACGCATTCGGACCGAACAGGATCCCGGCCGGATTCATCAGGAACAGATTGGCGCTGCCGAAGCCGGTGGTTTGAATGGTCCCGAAGATGTTGGACGGGTTGCCGCCCGTCACACGACCGAGAATATTGGAGGTCGCGAGGCCGGAGTCGTTGAGAAAATTCGCAACGTTGTTAGTGGGCACGCCGAACTCACCGAAGCTATGAAAGAGGTTAGCTCCGTTTCCAGGCCTCGTCCCGCCGGTAATGTCGAACACGTGTCCGCTTTTCGTGACGGTCGTGTTCAGCCCCGACGAGGTGATGGGCGATGTCGATTGGGCGTGGCCCATATCAGGCACGAAAGGTTGGATCAGCCAACAGGTGAGCAGCGCAGCTGAGAGCAGTGGGCGGCGCTTGGGACTGGGGCCGGTCAGAAGTCTGCTGACCATAGGGGCCTTTCTTATCACCGCACGACCATGTGGCCGCTGTTAGGACCCACAGCCGGTTGCCCGATCGGATATACCTCGTTGAGGCAATGAACCCAGCTGATGAAACCATTGTCCTGCCAGCACCTGGCTCTGCTCTGAAGGCTCGGAGTAGACGGCGACCGGCTGGGCCTCTTGGGCGGGAATTTCGTTAGCCCAGAAAGCCATGGGACTCATGAGCCACCCGCCTGGTTCGACAGGGAGCGTATCCCGGCCCGCCATCACGAGGCTGCTCAATTGTCCATGTGCCTGCGCCGCACAGCGTTGTCGTAAGAGATTCTGCGCTTGCAGCGGTTGCTGCGGCAGGGTCGTCAAGGTGTTGCTCAAGCTCGAGACCGGGGATTGAATATTCACGGTGCCGCTCAAGCCGAACTGAGACGACGCGCTCACGAGGCTGGTCTGGTCGGCCAGAAACGTCCCCGCGATGATGTTGATGTTACCGCCTTGTCCTTGCACGGCTTGCGCGAGCACTTGGCTGTTCTGAAGCGTGACGACTGCCGGATCGAGGGTGATGTTCCCGCCGGATGTGTTGGGACCACCCTGAACCGACGTATTCAATTGGCTGTTGATGAGCCGGATCGAATCGGTAGCCTGAATAAATATATTGCCGCCGCTGGCCTGGTTGGCTTCCGTCGTGATAGAGGCGTTTTGACTGAGGAACTGAGGTCCGGCATGGATGGCAATGTTGCCGGCGTTGCCTGGGCCGGTGCTGCTCGCGGTGATTCTCGAGCCGTCACCCACCGTGATCGTGTCTTGAGCGGCCAGGACGATATTGCCGCCGGTCTGAGTCCCAGTAGAAAGGGCTGAGACCTCCCCTGACTGCAGCAACAGGTTCCCGGCGGAAATGGCAATGTTGCCGCCCGGATCCGTGACTTTCGCCGACTGTGGCCGAACATCGTGCACGTTTGAAGAAATCGTGGAGTTGTGCAGTTCAATAGGGCCACCCGCGTTCAGTTCGATTTTGCCCCCGAGCGCATCGCTCCCGGTGTCGGTCAAGACATCGGTCCCATCCAGGCGAATCGATTTGGCAGGCGTCAAGGGAGCAGTCCCTGGAGCAGGCTGCCTCTGGCCGCTGATCGTGATCGTCCCCGCGCCACCGCTTCCGGTGCTGCTGCTGGAGATCATCACTCTGGTCGGATCGATGTCGTTGAGTATTTGCGGAGAGGCCAGTGTTCCGCCCGGTCTGGTGCCGGGGTGAGTGTTGAGCTCATTGACTTGCAAATCCATTCGGCTTGCGATGCGGTTTCCCTGAGTCGGCGCAACTATACCGCCGCCTGTGATGTCCAGGCGCTTTGCGGACATGAGAAAGCTCCCTTGGACGCTGCGTCCATCCGACACCACCACACTCCGTTCCCCCGCGCCGACCACGTCAATCAGTTCTCCGCCGAGGGTCTTGACGTTTGACACGTCGTTCGCTTTGGAATTCAGAATAGAATGGTCGAGGATGATGTGATCGGCTCTGATTCTGAGGTATCCCGGAAGGCCGGTATGTTGAGCTTCGACGGTCACTTCGGAATTGGTCAACTTGACCAGACCGGTCCCCTTATCGGGATACAACGTATCCCAGAGGGCGCCTTCTGAAAAAAAATGATCGCCGATGATTTTGGTGATCCCGGCTTGGGCTCTGCCCCGGCTTGTATTGGTGATGGAGGAATTGTCGGCAATCAACGAGTTCTCTGTCCGCAACCAGATTTCCCCTGCGCTCGGCCCCCCCTGGCACAGCAGACAGGCGCCGATGTCCGACACGAGCGCATCTGCCTTGATCGTGCTGTCTTGCAGGACGAGATCCTTCGCCAGGATATCGATATTGCTGAATCCCTGATAGCGCGCGGGCTGACCGTTTGGTTTATCTCCTTCTATCTTAAAGTCCTGCGTCGCGACCGAAATGTTCGTATCGATAACCGATACCTCTTGCGCCCTCATGATCACCTTACCGCCCGGCGCATGACCTAGGGCGTTCGAATGGATATCCGTGCTTCGAAGGTCGATCGAATCGGCGAAATAATATGTGAATGTCTGATCGGGCTCCGAATTCGGTCTGGTGACATGCCTATAGATGCGCGTGCTGGACGCGGCGATGCCTGGCATGCCTTGAATCGTAATATCACCGGCCTGTCCGCCGGGGCACCCTCCTCCGCAGTTGCTGCTGCTTGAAATGAAGACGCGCCCATCGGGTCCCGATTGGGTTCTCAACGTGGCGACGTTCAGCGTGATCGCCCCGGCATCCGCTCCACCCGTTGTGCCGGCGGATACGACGGTGCCGTTCGTCAACTCGACCTGTCGAGCCGTCATCTCGATATTTCCAGGGGCAACCGTCGGGTTGGCGACATTCGTCACGCTGGTGGCGACTTGCGTATTGCTCAGCAAGACGGCATCGGCCGGACCTCCCTCCTTGCCCCCAATGGAAATAGACCCGGCTCCCCCCTGACCGGTACTGGTGCTCGCAATGGTGACCGGCGCGGCGCCGCTGAGAGGAGTGCCATCGACTCCTACATTGCTGCGCAAAGTTCTCGCCTCAATGATGATATCCCCTGCCGTTCCGTCGATGGCGGAGGCGATGAGGTTCGACCCATGCGACAGGATCACGTCATCCGCCTGGACAGAGATGCCTCCTGCTGCTGAGGCCGAGGGTGCTAAGTTCGGGACGTGGGCTGTCGCATTCGCCTCAAGCGTGGCCCCCTCCATGGTGAATTGCCCACTGCGGATCACGATGCGCCCTGCGGTGTGGGCGCTCGTCGTCATGACTGTCCCTTGAGCGAGTGAAATATTTCCCAGTGACGTAAACCCGCTCAACGTTGGGTCGGTGGGCGGCGCCGCCGCACCGTTCCCCAATACTTCTCCGGCCGAACCGACCGCGACCAGATTGATCTGTCCACCGGGTGCCGCGAGGCGAGTGGGTTGCGCTGTTCCATTCGGGGGTGTCCCGCCGGTGATCTCGATAGTCCCTCCCACCAACGAGATGCCTTGCCCTTCCGAGACCGCCAGCTGACTGCCCTGCACGGTTATGGCTCCGGGGTTCGAGCCCAGGAATCCGAATGCCGCCACCGGCGCGCTGGAGATGGCCGCATCCTGCAGGCCGGGGAGCGCATTGAACTTCGCCCCGTCAGCCAAACGCAAGTAATCAGCCGTCGTGAGGCTGACCGAGCCTCCGACATTCAAGGACGCATTCGGGCCGAACAGGATCCCGGCCGGATTCATCAGGAACAGATTGGCGCTGCCGAAGCCGGTGGTTTGAATGGTCCCGAAGATGTTCGATGGATTGCCGCCGGTGACACGGCCGAGGATATTCGAGGTGGCGAGCCCCGAGTCGTTGAGAAAATTGGCGACGTTACTCGTGGGTACGCCGAATTCACCAAAGCTGTGAAAAAGATTCGGACCGCTGCTAGGACGAGTGCCGCCGGTGATGTCATACACGGTGCCGCTTTTCGTGACGGTCGTATTCAGCCCCGACGACGTGATGGGCGGAGGCACCTGGGCGTGGGTTCTATTCGGCAGACAAGGCGGGATCAGCCAACAGGCGAGCAGCACAGCAGAAAGATGTGGGCAGTACATACGACCGGAACCCATCCGAAGTCTGCTGACCATAGGGGCCCTTTCTTATCAGTCGCACGTCTACGTGGCCGCTGTTAGGAGCCACAGCCGGTTTCCCGGTCCCATACACCTCGTTGTGACGATGAGTCATGTTGATCCGGCAATTGTCCCAAAGGCCCCAGGCTATGGTATGAGGGCTCAAAGGTTTGGCTGGTGGCCAAGTGAGCCTGTGGAGCCGCCTCGTCGTCGGCCATTAAGGCCAGGGGACTCATGAGCCAGCCTCCTGGTTCGACAGGGAGCGCATCTCGCCCTGTCACCACGAGGCTGCTCAATTGCCCATTCAGCTGGGCGGCGCATCGCTGAGTGAGTAGATTCTGTGCTTGAAGAGGGCGTTGGGGAAGCGTAGCCAGCGTGTTGCTTAAGCTCGACACGGGCGATTGAATGTTCACGGTGCCGCTCAACCCAAATTGAGAGGAGGCGCTGACGACGCTGGTCGGATCGGCAAGGAACGTCCCGGCGATGATGTTGATGTTGCCGCCTTGTCCCTGAAAGGCTTGAGCCGTGACTTGGCTATTTTGGAGGGTCACAATGGCTGGATCAAGAAGGATGTTGCCGCCCGTTGTGTTGGGGCCCCCTTGCACGGACGTGCTGAGTTGGCTGTTCACCAATCTGATGGAATCCGTCGCCTGAATCGTAATGTTCCCCCCGCTGGCTTGACTGGCCTGTGTCGTCACGAAGCCATTTTGGCTCAAGAACTGACTCCCCGCGTTGATGACGATGTTGCCGGCATTGGCCGGGCCGGTGCTGCTGGCGGAAATTGATGCGCCGTTGCTCAGTGCGACGGATTGACCGGCGGTGAGAGAGATGTTACCCCCCTCTCCAGACCCTGCCTCCGCTCCGACCGTACGGGTGAAGATTCCAACAGGGGTGCCATCGGTCAACGTTCCTGATATCGATACACTGTCTCTTGCACTAATAAACAGGTCACCCCCTCGGCCTGTACTTCTGGTACCACTGTCGATTTGCGAGCCGGCTCCTATCGTTAATGAGCCGGTAGTAATTGATACATTCCCGGCATTGCCGCATGACCCTGAACATAACGTACCATCACCAATTGTGGATGTTACAACACCGCCCGCTAGACGGTTTCCAAGTCCTACAAAAGGAGATATTGTCGGTCTGATCAGTTGGCCTGACATGGTAACTGTTTCGGCGTCAATGTTTACGTTTCCGCCGACACCGCTGCTCCGGGTGATTGTGCTGATTCTGGCGCCTCCATTAATGTCGAGCCTCGGGGTCGTTACAAAGATGCTTCCTGCGTTACCCAATATGCCTTCTGTACCAAATGAGTTACTCAAGAGACCGGTTGGGGTGCTTCCTAGGCCAAAAGTAGATCCAGAAAGGGTGAAGTGGTCCGTCGCATTCACTCTGATTGCACCGGCCGCTGCATCTCCAAATGTACTGGAGGAAAAGACCGTCCCCCCGGTCAACTCTATTTCTTTTCCGTTGAGGACAATGTCTCCGCCCGGTCGCGTAGATCCAAGCACCTGATTTCCGAGCTGAGTACCGATGGTTAGTAGTCTGTCCCCATTAATCTTGATCGCACCGCTTCCCTCGAAACCGACAGCGCTAATAGTTGAGAAATCCATGCGGATGTCACGGGCGGCCATGGTGATATCGGCACCTGGGCCCAGGAAAGTTTCAGCGCTTATACCCGAAGTCGTCATATCAATCGTATCGGCTGCCAGCGACACATCGCCTGGACGGCCTGAGGAGCGGAATTCTTCCACCAAGGTATCTCCCGAATTGATGAAAGAATCCAACATGGTAATTGTTCGCGCATTGATCGCGACATTCCCACCGGACCCTTCACTTGTTGTGCCGCTATCAATGATAAATACTAAGCCGACCGGGTCCCCTACTAAATTAAGGTCGCTGGACGTCAGACTTACATCACCGGCTTTACCTATTCCGGAAGTGTGAGAATCGATTACACTGAAACCTTCCTCGCTGATGGCAGAAATATCGGTTTGCCATGACTGTATTTGGATCTTCCCTGCGTTGCCGGAACCGGTCGTTCGGGCCGTTAGCGCAGCGACATCAGTTGTCGAGATAGACATGTCCCCGGCGATGTTGATATCGATCGCGACTGAAGAACCATTGGCATTCACCGTGTCAGCTGAAATCGTTGCATTGTCCATGATGAGTTGACCACCACGAATACGAACCATCCCTGCCGCATCGGCCGAGACATCCAGTATTGTTCCTTGCGACAGAGTAATTGGTCCCAACGCCATGTTCGGTTCCGGTTGGTAGTTGGAGACGACCACTTCACCCGGCGATGCGGTACTGACGAGGTTGATCTGACCAGCAGGGGCCGAGACGCGAGCACGCTGTAATGTTCCATTCTCAATCTCAGCTGCGGTGATCTCTATACTGCCGCCGACGAATGAGATGCCGCCGCCTTCTGATACAGCGAGCTGACTCCCTTGAACAGTGATGGCCCCTGGATTGGACCCGAGAAATCCAAACGCGGCGACCGGCGCGCTGGAGATAGATGCATCCTGCGGGCCGGGAAGAGCATTGAATCTTGCGCCGTCCGCCAAGCGAAGGTAGTCGGCCGTGGTGAAGCTCACCGATCCCCCGACATTCAAGGAGGCGGTAGGCCCGAATACGATTCCGGCCGGGTTCATCAGGAATAGATTGGCATTGCCGAAGCCGGTGGTTTGAATGGTGCCGAAGATATTTGAAGGATTGCCGCCCGTCACGCGCCCGAGAATATTGGAAGTCGGTAGGCCCGCGTCGTTGAGAAAATTGGCAATATTATTCGTGGGAACGCGGAATTCACCGAAGCTATGGAACAGATTCGCCCCGTTGCCTGGCCTGCTTCCACCAGTAATATTAAATTGGGTTGTTCCATTTGCCCCAGCGATGGGTGCGCTGATCTGGGTACTTAATCCCGAAGAAGTAATCGGAGATCCTGGTATCTGGGCATAAGCCACGAGAAGCATACTGCATAAATGTGACATACAGATTGCAGCTGCTCCACATAATGCGACTGAGACGAACTTCAGCATTGGCTCTCCGCAGGAACTACTTCCGGTCTGCCTCTGCAGTCGTCTAGACAGTACTAGGCCGTGGCGGCTGGCAAGAGTCAGCCGCACTCGCCGCTACAATTAGGCCACCGCACGCAAAGGCGATCATAATCACCTACGCCTAACTAAGTCCTACCTATGCTTGCCACCACCACACGCAGTCCTAGTCAACACTCAGACCTGCCCTTGAGCTCAACATCCCAAGCACAACTGACTCGTAGCCGTTGTCAGGGCATACACTGACACTCACAATTAGGTGCGTTCACCGTTGTGCAACTTCCGCCCGGACAGGGGGCGCCAGGTTGTTTGCACGGATGGGTGCCCGCATTGCATCCACCTTGTGGGGATGCCAAGGTTAGAACCCTGCAATTTTCGGTGGTGCCATCTTTGCCTTTACAGTCTACTGTGATGCACCCTGAAAACAGCATCGGCAGCATCAAGCCAAATAACATGCCAGCTATATTCAACCTTCGGCGTTCCATGATCGACATTTTCCCCTCCTTTGTTGAGTTGTGCACAACGGGTATTTCATCCAGTTAGTCGTTTTAATTGACGAGTTACTTATTCAAAGCGACATGCGTTCGAACCTGCACTTGTTAGACAAACGAGATCCCATCCCCAATTAACATCTGGGCCTCACTGCACCCGTAAGTTGGTGGGCGCAGCGGGGGGACCCTCCATCGCCTTGAAACAGTTCAACCTACGTAGACCATCGCTTCTAGCGGATAAATCAACGCTTCCTGCCAGTGGGTTCAGCGCATCACCAGAATTCATAAGGACATTTTTCAATTCGATTGGTCTAAGCAATGGTAGGCCGGCGGCAACTCTCTTTGCCTGTAGTAGCCCAGCACAACCCGCGACGTGAGGAGCAGATGCAGAGGTACCATTTGCCAGGTCTGTATTTCCACCGGGATATGTGCTGGTGATGAGATGGCCTGGAGCTGCCAAATGGACTGTAAACCTACCCCAATTCGAGCCAATCCATAGTTCATCATTCTCGGTCGAAGCAGCTACGGCGATGACATTTTCAAGCGTAAGGTTGGATGGATAGTGAGCGTATCCATCATTGTCTCTGGATGTATTGCCCGCCGAAGCGACAAAGAGGATATTATGCGCATTGAGCTCTCCTACTGCCGCCTCCAAGACCTCAATATCTTCCAAGAGCACGTCGTCGCCGACAATTGCCCAACTATTGTTCAGGACGACGGCGTTTTTTCGCAGGGCATAATCCATCCCTCCGATCGCATCGGCCACCGTTCCAGAGGGGGCACCTGTATTACAGAGGACATTCAATGCCATCACCTGAGTTTTTGATTTCCAAGCGATGCCAACCACACTTTTACCGGTTTCTCCAGTCGTCCAATTATCGCCCTGCGCCCCAATGATTCCGGCTACCCAGGTGCCATGTCCGTCATTGTCTTTAGGGTTACCCCCTTCCACTCCGTCACAATAACGTGCTCCATGAATGTGGTCGGTGATTCCGAGATTCGGATTTATCCACATGTGATCCACTAAATCCGGATGTGAATAATCTATACCTGTATCGAGAACGGCAATGATCACGTCTCCCGGAATGAAACCTGTGTCCCATATCTTCTTCATGCCAATTTTTTCTATCCCCCAAAGCGTGCCATTTGCCCAGAGCTCATCATTGGGCGGCTGAGTGTACAGGGGATAAATCTTGTAGTTGAGTGAGGCGCGAGCAACAAAGTCGTTTTGTCTCAGTTTGGCTATCGTTTGCGAAACTAGTGCTGGTGGAACTTTCAAAAGTTGAATGCCGAGGGCAGGATATGTGGCCGCTGGTCGAGCCCCATACTTCTGGGCTAGGTGGACTCCTTTGTCTTTCAATTCCTGAGATCGAGCAGATAACATTTTTTCGGTAAGAGGACGTGTGAGCGGTGGCATCCTATATTTCACCAGGATGTCACCTGCGACGACCTGTGACTTTTGGGGCAGAGGGCGAGCGTCGCGTGGTTTGCGGCCTCCCCGGTTTAGTTGATCCGCGGAAGACTCACCCCATAGGGTTGTCGCCTGCCCGAGCAACCCACAAGTTATGAGCACTATTAATAGACGTTCTAGCTTCGCCGCTATCTTCATATGAAAAGGCTACTGTTTTAAAGAGTCGTTCTATAATTCAAGGTAACGGCCTCGACTTCTGAGAACGAGGCATATGCTCTCCGCAATTTCTGTAAGGACTGTCCCGATGGAATTCTGACCAGCATCAGGCGTCCTGAAAACATCGTTCTGATAACCTGAGTATGCAAGAGTTCATTAATCGCATCGATGCGCGCCTGGTCGATTCCTGGCTTGAAGAGTACCAGTAGTTGATCGGGCACATAATTTATGGATTCATTTTTTTCAAGCTTTTCTCCGTTGCAGTCAATGACGACACAGCCACTCCATTGCAACGCAATGAGAAGTCCTGTCACCCATATGAATAGGCGAGGCGAGTGTTGTTTCACCGCCTTCATTCGAGTAAGCAACAAGGTGTCTGAAGCGGTCACATCTGCCAAATTCTGCTCCTTGGTGAAATAAGAACCCATTCATACTCAGCACCACCCATACGATGACTTGGGTTTGATAAAGCTTGATCGGTGTCGTGGATAGGGAACGTCCGGCGAGAAAGGACTGCGGAACCTGAGCAACCATCCATGGCTCACTCCTTCCGGCCTTCTCCAAGCCATGCCGAGGTGCCCGGGAAATGGCTGTGGCGGCTGCTTAGATAGGCCTATTGCAATATTTTTGCAAGCCCTGGTCTCCCAGCCGACTGAGGCGGCTACCTTTGCTCTTGATTCGATTCCTGGACTGTGACAGTCTTCATCGTTTCCTTGTCTGCTTTCCGCACGTCCCTGCCACAGTCTTCCTTTCAATTCGCAGGATCCGTCTCGGTCGCGACCCGTATCTGCGATGCGCCGAACCGGCTGAGTCAGGCGTTTCTGCGTACCGAGGCTTTCCGTGAAAACCGCCAAGGAGGAGCGTCGTCAACGAATCATTCCTCTCAAACGGGACGCCCACTGCCTCGCTCAGAGCACTGAGTTTTCTTTTTCGACGACGTCATCGAGCGCAGCCGACCGTGATGCGAGCGTGCTCGCCTCTCTGTCATCGGCTTCCTGGATGCCCATCGTTTGGTCTCGCCATATTCTGGAGAGTATGGCGAATAACATGAGCACCCCAAGTAGCGCGACTGTGACAAGGGAGATGTCCCAGATCATCGCTTTCCCCTCTTTCCATCGTGGTGCCCTTGGTTGATTCGAACAGCTGGGTTCGCCTCGTCAATGCGCAAGGGTTGTGCCTTGTGCATCGAGAAGATCATTGGTGAGATCTGCAAAAGAGATCTGTAGAGATGTGAAGGATATCCGGCAGTGCAATAGTTCCGTTCATCCCGATACGAATGTACGTACTACTGCACAGGTGTATCCGATCGGATGCTATGCGTATCTAATCCGATACTGGTTTCTTGCGTCGGGACCTTGCAAAACAACAGAGTCTCGGACGTCTGGACTGGCTGTGGAGATCTGGGCGCGGAAAGGTGCCGCGTCTCCGTGATGACGGAGACGCGGCAGGGAGGCGTGGGCAGAAGGCGGTCTGATCAGCGCTGGATGGGCACGATCCAGGAGGGCGTGACATGCAGGCGGTTGATGACTGACAACCGGCGACAGGAAACCGGTTCTAGGCCACGCCCGGACGGAACGACGTTTGGCTTTCACCTGAGGGAGTGGCCCGAGGTTCTCTCCTGCCACAGGTAGCTGACCACGGTCAGCAGGAAATAAATCCCAATCACTTCCAAGGCCGCCATGAGGATTGCCCACGACACTGTGATTGTCCTTTCGGCCGAGACATTGCGGAACACTGAATGCCGGTTCGTCGGATCGATGCGTTCTGGAATCAGCAATCCCCATGCCACGTCCCGAGATTATTTCAGGGTTCGAGTTCCTCTCTCTAAGGCGCTCGGCTTGCGAATGGTGCTGGAACTGCACTCAAACGTTTCAGTGCGTATGGTTCCCCCATTGACGCGGCGGTATATTCTGGTTCTCGCCCACGCGCGTGTACCACCAGACTCCCTGCGCTTGCGTAACCGATCATGTCCACATCCTTCGAGATCAGCTGCTCCATGGTCGAGAGGTCTCTGTCGGCGTTCGCCTGAAACAGTCTATGAATAAATTATTCTGGCGTATCAGGATCGCTTGAAAGTGACGAAGCTCCCAAAGAGCCATCTGACGCCAGCGCAAATGAACACCACAGAAGAGATGCCCATAAGCTACGAGATCCAGTCATGCTGACTATGGAAAGGACTCTGAGCCATGTGTCCATTCATCCTCCTTCAAAGCCGTTTGATGTGTTGTTCTTCTAAAATTTGACCGTGAGCCAGCCCATGACACGGCTGCCGATCATGTCGCCCAAGGGATGTTCTTGATGCTTATCGTTCAACGAATTGAACGCCGAGATGGCCACTTCGGCCTCGCGCATGTAGCCTGCTGCAGCCTTGTGCTGCCAAAAACGATAGGCGGCGCGAAGATTGAGCAGGTTATAACTTCCGACGCGCGTCGATGGCGGCTGAATGATGCCGAAGGTGGAAAATGTGTTAAAGGCTTCACCCATGGGATACGTGGTGGCACCGTAGTAATGGAAGAGCGCTTCCCCGCTCAGCCCGTTCTCCCAGTCGCCACGAAGGCCCGCATTAAACTTAAATCGGGGCGCGCCACGCCGGATGCTCCCTGTCAACGTCTGCCCGATTTCCTGATAGGAGAAGTTGGCAAAGACCGTCAGCCATTTCGTCGCCAGAAACTCTCCGCCTGCCTCCCCGCCGTAGATATCGGCCTCACCGCTGTTCACGGCCGTGGTGAGCGTCGGAGAAACGGCACGGAAGCTAATCAGGTCGGAAATATGATTGAAAAACAAATCGGCTCGCATGCGCAGACGGTGTTTGAAGAACCAGCCTTGATAACCTGCCTCGTAGGAAATGATTTGCTCCGGATCGGCTTTGTTAGAACCACGGACAGAATTGGCAATGCTCCCGAAGGGAGGGGGCAGACCGGGCAGCGCGATCGTGGTCAGATCGGTGCTCGCTTCGAAAATGGTCGGGGGACGGTACCCCACGGAGACAGCGACGCGCAACGTGTGGTCAGCGGCCAGCCGGTACAACAACGCAACCCTCGGGCTGATGGTGGCGTTGATTTCGGTGTGCAGATCGTAGCGGGCCCCGGCGACGACGGTGAGATCGTGAGTCGCCTTCCATTCGTCCTGGATGAAAATCCCCAGCCGGTCCTCCCGGGCGAATTGCGCAACGACGTTGCTCGAGAGCGCATTGTGCCGGTAGTTCACACCGGAGGTCAGTCGATGGCCGACGAAGATTTCCTTCACATGTTGCAGATCGATGTTGTACGTATCCGATGTGATTCCCGCCCTCGAACTGCCCGTTCTGTCCTCCACTCGTAAGAGCGGTCCTCCCAAGGCCGCGTTGAAGAGCAGCGGATTCGCCAAGGTATCAACGGTGGAGTCAAAGTGGTTCCAGAAGGCTCGGACAAGAAACTCTCCATGCTCATAGGTCGCGTTGGCATATCCTTGACTCACTTTGCCGTTCACATCGAACGTGTCGCCAAAAACGGGTCCGTCGAAGTTGTTGGCATCGACGAGGCCGCCCGACAGGGTGAGTTTCGATAGATTGGAAAAGGCGTATTCCCCCTGCGCATTGAACTTGTTCGAGCGGAATCCCAGTGAGCTGCGATCGCGCCATTTGGCGTTTTGGTCATGTCCGACGGAGAGACGATAGCCCAAGTTGCCGGCAGTCCCTGCCTGAATCGCAGCACTGCTGATCGTGCCATACTCTCCGCCGCCGAATTGTAGTGTGGTTCCCCTCATCTCTTGCGCGGATTTGGTGATGATATTGATGACTCCATCGAAGGCATTGAAGCCCCACACGGCTGCGGCGGGACCTTTCAGCACTTCGATGCGTTTGATCTCCGGGAGTGTCACGGGCAGCATCTTCCAGAAGACGGTTCCCTGGACATCCACATAGATCGAACGCCCATCCACCATGACGAGCATTTTATTGGCGCCGAGTTGGTTGTCGCCCCGCGCGCTTACGTTGAAATCCGCGGCGGTGACTTGCATGACATCCAACCCCGGAACGCGACGGAGGATAGTCGGGATATCTGTAGCGCCTGAACGTTGGATATCTTCATCGGTGATGACGTAAATGTTGGAGGGTGACTCGGATATCGGCTGTTCGTGTCGTACCGACGTGATGACTGTCTCCTCCTCCTGCAGCAGCTGCATTTCGTCGGGAATCCTGTCCGCAGGATCTTGGGCTGTGGCATGCGCCGGCACTGCGAGCGCCATGCCCGTCAGGCAGCCGAGCGCCATCAAGACATGATTCATGGGCATCGGTTCACACGTCCGCCCTCTGTCTTGGCACACGAATGCTATTCTTGGCCTATGACCAGTGATCCAATTGCCTATTTAAGGCTGGGACCAGGGACACCCGTCGGCACTTTTGTGCCGCTCAAGGTTTTCAAGAATTCCACAATATAACTTTGCTCTTTCTCATTCAGGTCAAGTTTTTGAATACGCCAGTCCTTTTCCCCGCAAGGCGGGTTGTCGCCGCCGCGCACATAGAACTTGACCACCTCTTCGAGGCTCTTGAGCGCTCCTGTATGCATGTAGGGATCCGTATGCTCAACGTTGCGCAACGAAGGAGTTTTATACGCACAGGCATCCATTCCAAACGGTTCCCAGAAGTTGACATCTTTCTCCCGCTCATCCCTTTGTCGCTCTTGTTTTAGCCTTACCTCTGCTTGCCTTACCTCTTCCCGCGGTACCTCGTATGCGGGAGGACTCAAAGGCTGAAGAAACTCACCCGGGGCCTGACTCTGGGGATGCTGATCGAGAAATGATGCCCTGCCCTTATCCTTGACTTCTTTATCTTGTTTTATTACCCGGGCCACGCCGAGGTTGTGAAAATCCCCATCGCTATAGGTCGGCGGGATGTGGCAGAGGGAACATCGTGCCTTCCCGAAGAATAATTTCCAGCCCTTCTGTGCGTCCCAGGATATGGGAGCTTCTTCTTTGACCCACCGGTCGAACAAGGCGTCCGTTGAAGTCAGTGTCCGTTCGAAAGAGGCGATCGCCAAAAGTGTGAGGGCAAAGGTTTCCTTAGGGCTGGCTGCTTCGATATCCCGCCCAAAGGCTTTTTTGAAGAGCTCTCTGTACTCGGGGGCTGTCTTTAGGCTGTCCACGACCACCTCGATTTTGTCCCTAACTTTTATGTCTCCTCGGTGAATTGCGCGCTCAGCCTCCTTCCATTCTTCTTGCTGAATGGGTTTGCACTCATCGTTCCCATCTTTCTTAGACTTACACCTGGGGTTACCCATCTCTAAGGAGTTGAACATCGGTTCCCTGGCCTGTTGTTCAAGCGATCCGGTGCGGCCATCGAAGAAGAAATGGCGCTGATAGGCGACATTGAGCAGGCTCGGAGAATTCCTGGCCCCCTGTTGCCCCTCTATACCAGTAGAAAATTGATGAGGATCAGCAAAGGCGTGGGTCGGTTGGTGGCAGGTTGCGCAGCTGACCGTTTTGTCCCGTGAAAGGATCGGATCAAAAAAAAGTTTTTGCCCGAGTAGTGCCCGTTCGGGCGAAAGTGTGTTCGAGGATGGTGATGGAACAGACTGCTGCTCTGGGAAAATGTGCGTTTCGCGCGCCGGCGGTTCGGTACAGAAGGGAGTGTAGTACCAGGTGGACTTACATACATACCAATAGAAGGTTTGATAGCCTTGGCAGCCACTCAATGTCAGAAGGAGCACACCGAAACATAACAAAAACAGATTCCGATGAACCGGCCAGCTTGAATGATACATGTGCATCCTCCCTGTCCGTAAGTTCATGACTCCTGGCCCTGTGCCGGATGAGTGCCGTGCCTGCCGAGGCAACTCAACTACCGAGTCAGTTGGAACAGATTCCGACCTAGTCGATGCCCCAATCGACCGGTCGTCGCATGAGCTGGTTCAAAAGGCCTGCCAAGGCACGCCTTCCTGCGACGCCCCTCCGTCTGTTCCTTCCAATCGAGTGCTCACAGTCATTCCCCAACCGTGCGTTGCCCTCAGTGCCGTACGGTGTACGCCGCGAAGTGATCGGTGGCTAGAGCACTGAGTCTTTGCCCTCGGCCATGTGGTTTAGTGTGACGGGCTCGCCGGGGTTGTTCGCTGCCGCTGAATCGATGGTTTGTGAATCTACAGGAGTCGCATCGATCCAGATGCGACCGGCCGCCGCGAGAAGGAAGACAATTCCGAGAAGCAGGAAGATGAGCGCGACCATGGTGACCTCCCGCATACGCTGTTCTCCCCTCGGCGTGCCCTCCTAGGGAAACATCCCACTACCGCCCCGATGGGCAAAGGCTGTGCCATGTGAATCAGGTGGAACATGGGTGCATCTCAGAGGGAACATATGTAGAGATTCTAATGACATCCGGCAGCATAGTCGTTCCATCCATCCAGGTGCAAATGTACGTACTGCCACATAGGTGTATCGAATCAGATGCTATGCCGTATCCAATTTGATACGAATATTTTTAGCCGCGATCGAGCTGGACCAGGCATGGAATGGGTTGGGTTGGACGTTGCCAGGTTGTCTGGGGTGACTGTCGAAAGATCTGGTCTCTGGAGAAAGGTGCCGCGTCTCCGTGATGACGGAGACGCGGCAGGGAGGCGTGGGCAGAAGGCGGTCTAATCAGCGCTGGATGGGCACGATCCAGGAGGCCGT
>JAHFEW010000005.1 GCA_023248215.1 Nitrospira sp. | reverse complement strand
GTTCGTCCGCTCATTCCGGATTTCTCCTGAAGCTGCCTTATCTTGCGTTGAGCACCAACCGCTCCGAGGCATCAATATGGGAAGGGGCACAAGAGTTGCGAATCTTTTTGTCACGACCTAGCTACATATACCGGTTGTTGATCCTCACACCCGTTGGGCCGTTGTCTGAGAGCCCGCATTGGTCTTGATCGTTATGAAACCATCTGGGCCTCACCCGTGAGTGTACTCGATGCTACCTATCGCTATCGAGCAAGACAGAGTCAGAATCGGCGAACGGTTCTCCGTTTCTTTCCAGCGAACCCTCAGGATTCCTGACGATGGAAACATCTATCCCTTGCCGCCAGGGCTGGGGCCGTTACCGATTCAGGACGTGATGAAGTATGCGGGACGAGTTCCCGCATCATGGCTCGAACCTGATGTCCACCTGTTCATCCCCATGTATCAGCGTGAGGCCCTGTGGCTTGGTTTCGGGGGAGCATGGTGGAAGCCGAACGCGGTGAAGATTGCGGTCGGTACGATCAACGCTGTGTCGGGAGAGCCGGGGAATGGTGCGTTGCGAGCCGATCCTCAAAACTATCTGGTCTGTCCAAACCAGCCCTGGCTGGATGGCTTCAAAACCGGTGAGGCCGTTATTCGGCAGTTTGTCGCGATGCCGTTGGGGCGCGGCTACAGCGTCGAAGGTCACGTCACGGGAAAAGAGCACGTTGGTGGCATCCAGATGACTGTCTACGAACCCAAACCTGGACTATTTCCCGATCACCCTCCTCCCGAACGCAAGCCGCAAGCGCGCAAGCCGTTCGCTGCTCCGACCAACATGCCTGACATGGGCCTCGGGGCCGGGGGTCGGATGAGACAAAAACTCTACCCGGACCCCTATGGGATCGACACATGGGACCAGGAACACCCGGGATCGGTGTTCATCCACATCGTCAACAGCGAGCAGTATCGAGAGGTGACCGGCCACGAACCTCCTCCCACGCCCGTAGATACGACGACCTATATCCGACATGGCTTGCCCTGGATTGATCTGTACGATGAAAGCGAAGGAGATATCCCGGCATCAGCACAGCTAACAGGCATCAAGACGATCCGGGATGTCGATGAGGAAAAAGGTATTTCACCGGGTGAAGAGAACACATCGGTTGAGCACGACCACCTGAAGATTGAGCGGCTCCGCCACCGAGCGCCCAGGGGAGACGAATGATCATTGTGTCGAAGAACCGTGAAGCATCTGCAACGAAGCGTCCAGTCATTCTCACAAGGAGGTATCCCATGCGTCGGAATATCAAAATGTGCATCGACCGAGTGTTGCCCGACCATCTGCTCGTAACCGCGATGCATCGAGCGATCGAGGAGAATCCGGCTAATCTCCCCGTCTTCCGCCATTTGCCCGGCTTAGGCGTCGAGCCGTTGTCTCCCTCCAAGATGGCGCTCATTACGGCCAAGAAATGGCAGAATGGGAGGGAACTGAAGGTGCATTTCCTGGACGGTCTTCCGGCGGTTCAGGCCAAAGTTGAGGACTACGCCCACCAATGGAGCCAACAGGCGAATATTACCTTCAAGTTCGGATATGACCCGAGTGCGGACATCCGGATTTCCTTCGAACACGAAGGATCGTGGTCTTATCTCGGAACGGATGCCCTAGAAATCCCACGACCCCAGCCCACAATGAATTATGGCTGGCTCACGCCTGACAGCCATGAAGATGAATATCGGAGGGTCGTCGTTCACGAATTCGGTCACGCGTTGGGCTGCATCCATGAGCATCAACACCCCGAAGCCGGCATTCCGTGGAATACGGATGCCGTCTATCGATACTTCATGGGGCCGCCTAACAATTGGACGAAAGAAGACGTGGATAACAATCTCTTGAATAAGTACGCCAAGGATATGACCAACTTTTCACAGTATGACAAGGCGTCGATCATGCACTACCCGATCTCGAAAGACCTGACGCTTGGGGGGTTTGAAGTCGGCTGGAACACGGAAGCGTCCGCCACGGACAAAGAGTTCATGTCCACCATGTATCCAAAACAGCAAGGACCTGGCGCCGTCACGCTCACGGTCGGCGGACCGGCAGTGGAAGAGGAAATTGGAAAACACGGCGAGGAAGACCTGTTTAAGTTTGTGATCTCGCAGCTCGGCCGCTACAAAATTGAAACGTCCGGCACCACCGATGTCGTCATGGCCCTGCTCGGGCCGGATAATATGACAAGCCTGGTCGCCGAGGACGACGACAGCGGACGCGCCTACAACGCAAAGATCATCACGCGGCTGCAGCCGGGCACATACCACGTCCGCATCCGGCACTACCAGCCGGAGGGGATCGGGAAATATAAGATCTCGGTTCAAGCCAAGTAGGCGGACTGTCACGGCTGAGTCCGGGGAGATGCGCCATGCGCGTTCCCCGGACCGCTCGCGCCGGATGTCAGAAAGGAATGGTTGTTCTGAATTCGCTCTGTCTGTGATGCGACGGAGTGAGAGGGGGATTCGCTTACCCAATCAATCGCAATCGCGAGGGAGACAGCCATGGCCAGCAAGAATATCGTCCTCTGCTCAGATGGAACCGGCAATATGGATATCAAGGCGCGCGGGACCAATGTGTTTAAGCTCTATGAAGCGGTTGATATCCAGGGCCATAAAGTCGACGCCAACCGTCAGCCACAGGTGGCGTTCTACGACGACGGCGTGGGAACGTCGCGCCTGCTCCCCTTGAAACTGTTCGGAGGGGCGTTCGGATGGGGATTCACCCAGAACGTCAAGGATCTCTACCTTGAGTTGGCCCATGTCTATCAGCCGGGGGACCGGCTCTATCTATTCGGATTCAGCCGAGGAGCCTACACCGTCAGGGCGCTATGCGGCCTCATTGAGTACTGTGGAATCATCGATATAACCAGCCTCGGCGCAAGTACGCTCAGGAGTCGAGTCGACCAATGCTGGAAAGTTTTCAGAAAGGAGGCCTTCCAGCGCGTGACTAAGCAGCAGCGGCAAACAGGCCAGCCTACAAAAGAAGATGGGCAGAGGGACAGGGCACGGCGTAAGGCCTTAGGCGCCGTCATGCACGCAGAGCATGCGCCCGACGGGGCCGTCCCGATTGAATTTCTGGGAGTCTGGGACACCGTGGGAGCGGTGGGGGCTCCGTTCGATGAGTTGCGCGACCTTCTGAACTGGCTGTACCCGATGCGGTTCACCGAATTGACGCCGAGCTGCCACATCAAGCGCGCGTGCCACGCCCTGTCCATCGATGATGAGCGGCGGACGTTCCATCCGGAACTGTGGAACGAGGAGGATGTGGGGAGCACGAAGGTCGATCAGGTCTGGTTCGCCGGCGTACACTCGAACGTCGGCGGAGGATATGCAAAGCATGGCCTGTCCCTGGTCACGCTCGACTGGATGATGGCGGAGTCGGAGAAATGCGGCCTTCGGTTTATCGAGAGCGATCGTGCCTATGTCCGGACCCATCAGGATGTCCATGGCAAACTCTACGATTCGCGCGCGGGGCTGGCCGTCTACTACCGATGGGAACCGCGTGACATCGCTGTACTGTGCCGTGAACACCATGTCGGACTGCCCAAGATCCACATCAGTCTGTTCGAACGAATCGCCAATGGGACCGATGCCTATGCTCCGGGGAATATTCCATTCGAGTGTAAAATCATCACCACGAACGGATCCGTGAAATGGCCGTCGTCGGATGTGCCTGAACAACTCGCGCGGCAGATGGCCACATTGCGTCCCGGCCATCCTCAATGCTCCACCATCCATTCCTCCCTTGATACGGTCCGAAGCGTGGTGAAGAGCGGAAGGATGTCCTACTACGTATTCGTCCTGGCGAGCCTGCTGGCTATCGGCTGGTTGTACCAGCCGCCCGGTTGGTTGCTGTATCCGCTCACTGTTGCCGGCTGGCAGTTGCCCCGCCAATGCGGGGCGGTGGGGGGTCTTCTACTGGTCGGGGCAGGCATTCTCCGCTGGGCCACCAGGGTCGATGGGGCTCTCGACAGGACATACAAAAATGTTTGGAAAGATCAGCGGGCACTGTTGAGAAATATGCTGGGAGTGGTCAAGGAGCCTGCAGAGGTCCCGGCACTGTCCACCGTTACAGCTCGGACGGCCGTACCAGACGCTCAGGAGAAGTTACTGTCGGTGAGTCTCGGCGCTTAAGCACGTGTCGTCACTACGGCACGCTGCTGAGACGCCAGCGGCGGGTTCGAGGGAGAGAGTTTGGACGCCACCGAACAGCCCTTCGATGCCCCTCTCACTTGCCTTGCTTGATGCTTTCCGCATATTGTTTTTTCCTTTAAGGTCGCCCTGTGTGGGAAAGTCCCTGTGATCGAGCCTAACAGGATGCGGGAAAAGTCCGCCAGCGGCGTTCTCGCATCGCTCAGACGCTCAACGTACGGCAGAGAGTACGATTCCGCCTCTTCGCTCGCTGCGGCCTTGCTGGACGGCCTTTTTGCGCATCCTGCGGGCTATTCTGACACCGACGCGGCACGTGAGCTGATCGCGGCGTATTACGCAACAATCGAGTTTTTCCGCAGCCTGCTAAACGCTGGAGCAGGCCGGACTATCTCCCACTGATCCGCACCTCCCACAACTTCGTATAGACCGAGCCGGTCGGACGCAGATCGCTCTTCATCAGAATGATGGCCTCGACGGGAAGCATGCCTATCGTCATCGGATGATCCATCACCCCACTCCGGGTCAGGGCCTGCCCGACCTGCCGCTCCCCTTCCTTAATTCGCGCAAGGGTCAGGTGGGAACTGAATGGGCGCCCCTCGGGCGCAAAGCCCGCTGCCTGGCAACAGTCCTCAACCGCGCGATGCAGCGCCCTCAGCCGCAATGCATCGTCCCCTTGCTCCCAACTTTCGGACGGTCCCGCCCATAGCACTCTTGGTTGTTGGAGACGAGGAAATACTCCGAGCCGTTCGAGTGGAATGGGGATGGCCTGATGGCCTGATGCAACCTGCTCGATAGCTCTATGGAGAGACTCGATCGATTCCTCAGGCATGTCGCCGAGGAATTTGAGCGTGAGGTGAATGGAAGCCGGTTGTACCCAGCTGATTCGAGCCTGTCGATCGACCGTTCGTTCGACTCGCCGCTTCAAATCCTGCTGAATCGTCGAGAGTGCCCCGCGCAGATCCGAAGGCAACTCAATGGCGAGAAACACCCGGATCATCCCTGGCCCTTCTTAATCAGCCATCGGCGCAACAGATCGAGGGCGGCTTGCGAGGATCGCTGCTTGATCACATTGCGGTCGCCGCCGTGAAACCGGAATTCCTTCGTGAGCGTGTCGTTCGGTCCGCCGTCCAGTCCCACATAGACCAACCCCACCGGTTTCGTCTCGGTCGCCCCGCCAGGTCCGGCGATGCCGGTCACGCTCAACCCGACGGAAGTCCCGCTCCGTTCACGCATGCCATGCGCCATCGCTGCGGCCACTTCCGCGCTGACCGCGCCATGCCGGTCGATCAGGGCAGCCGGCACACCCAGCAACTCGACCTTCGCGCGATTGCTATACGTGACGGCGACTCGGTCCAGGTAGCCCGATGACCCCGGCACCTGGGTGAGCCGATGGCCGATCAATCCGCCCGTGCAGGACTCAGCGACGGCCAGGGTCAACTTCTGCTCACCGAGCAATCGGCCGACCACCGATTCCATCGTGTCGCCTTCCTCCCCATAGAGGATATCGCGAAGGCGGTCACGTGTTTCATCGAATAACGCATCAATGGTGACAGGCCCCTGCGCCTTCACCGCAGCTGGTCCCGTCAACGAAACCATGATCTCCATCGGAGAGGCATAGATGCCGAGCTGGATCGGACTGCCTGCAGGAATGAGCCCGGTGAGTTTCTGATCCACCAGGGATTCCGGGACACCGGAGGTGTGAAGCACCCGTCGAACTATAGGCGTCACGGCCACGGTCTTCTGTGCGTTCAACCACTCCTGCAGCCTTGGAAGCACGCACTCCTTCACCATCGGTTCCATCTCCCGCGGTACGCCAGGCAAGGCTGCGAGGAACGTCCCCTTCCAGGTGAGGGCAAACCCAGGTGCGGTCCCGACGGGATTGGGAAGAATGTCCGCACCCGCGGGAATCATGGCCTGCCGAAACTGCGATGTGGTTGCTGTGCGCCCCCACTCGGCCAGGCGGGCGATCATCCCATCCAGCGCGGCCTTGCGCCGAGCCAATCGGCGACCAGTCGCACGCGCCACTGCCTCGCGTGTGAGGTCATCGATCGTCGGCCCTAATCCACCGGTAAGGACCACCACTCGGGAACGCCGCACCGCTGTCTTCAGCACCGCCACGATGTCGGACACATCGTCACCGACCGTCGTTTTGTACCGGAGTTCAACTCCACAGGCCGCCAGATGATCGGCGATAAAGAGGGAATTCGTATCAAGACGTCCACCGAGCAACAGTTCCGACCCGATGGCGATCGTTTCAGCAGTCCAGATTCTCGGCTTGTTCATGAGGATCGAACCTTTGCGATAGGAATGATAAGAATAACAGGAAGGCCGGAAACCTGCGGTTATTCGATATGAGCGAAATCGAGGTCGAAGCTGACCTGTCCCCCGCCGGAAGGAAAGACCGTGAGCGTGGTCGGAGCCCGTGGGTCGAGGTCGGCATAGGGAAACTGTGCGATCACTTTGGCCCGATAGGCCGGCTGCTGCGGCCATGCCGCCGTGCGATCGCCCCGCGCATCGAACCGCACCGTGGCCGGTTTCACCGTCCGACCGGCCTGCTCCATCACCGCATAACTGTCAGCGGCAAAGTTCACACGGTCGCCATAGATCACGACACTGACCAGGAGAAGCTCATTCGCTATCACCTGGGCAATATCCTGCTCAGTCGGCGACTGATCGCGCAAGGACAGGTGATTGGCCATCACCAGCAGACTCCCTAGCTTTGTCATGATGAAACCTCGAGGGGCGAGGTCTTCGTTGGCACCGAACCAAGTATGGAGTTGATCCGGGGAGAGGCGTTGGATCGCGGCCGCCTTCGCTCGCTGCACCGTCGCCTGAATCTGTTCGGCGGTCGGCTGCACCTCAATGGCATTCGATGGAACGGCAACCGTCCAGCTCGCGACAACGAACAGGCTGGGCACGAGCCAGGATCCGGCAGGCAATCTTCGGGAGGCGCTCATACTGCGCAGGCAGTACCAGATCGGTTTCGGCCTGTCAATTCCAACCCCTTGTAACTCCGGCTCTGTTGACAGCCCGCGAGATGAAATGCTAAACACTTTAACTCTTATTCTTTTACATTATCAAGAAGTTGCCTGGAGGGTTCGTCATGTCCAGCCCCGAACAACCACCCCGCCGCCAATACGTCAATTTTACCTTCTATAAGATCGATCCGGCTTGGCGGCGGCTCCCCGAAGATGAGCGTACACGCGGGAAACAAGAGTTCCTCCGCGCCGTGGAAGAGTACCAGGGCAAGGTCCTCGTCATCGCCTACACGACGGTCGGCATTCGAGGCGACTGTGACCTGATGCTCTGGCGTATCAGCTATGAACTCGAACTGTTCCAGGAAATGAGCACCAAAATCATGGCCTCCGGATTGGGCAAGTATATAAGCAACCCCTATTCATACTTGGCCATCACCAAACGCTCAATCTATGTGGACCATCACACCCACGAAAATCAGGAAAGTAAGCGGCTGACCGTGGTCCCAGGCAAAGCCAAATACATCTTCGTCTATCCTTTCGTGAAAACTCGCGAATGGTTCCTGCTCACCAAGGCAGCGCGGCAGGGTATGATGGACGAACACATCGAAGTCGGCCATCGTTTCCCGTCGGTCAAGCTCAATACCACCTATTCGTTCGGTCTCGACGACCAGGAATGGGTCGTCGCGTTCGAGAGCGATAAGCCCGAAGACTTCCTGGATCTCGTCATGGCGCTGCGGGAAACCGAAGGCAGCCGCTACACCTTGCGCGACACGCCTATTTTTACCTGCATCCGCAAGAGCCTGAAGGAAACGCTCGATACCCTGGGTGGCTAAGAGCGGTTCACAGGCAGTCAGTTTCACGGCCTTCGGTCCCATGACCGAAGGCCGTGTCGTTTCTAGTCCGGCACTCCTGCCGACCCGACACAGTTGTACCCATGTCCACTCAAGCCCCTGTCCATGCCAGCCTCGATCACCGTGCAGCGCTCTGCTCAGCCTTGCTGCCGGGACTCGGACAACTCCTTCGGGGACGTTACGGAACAGGACTATTCTTCGGTCTGGTCTCAATCCTTTTCATATTGTTGAGCCTGGCGCTTGGACGGATCTCAGGACGAGCCGCCGAAGTCGTTTTCTTCATGTTATTGGCTCTTCCCTGGTGGGCGCTTCAGAGTTACGACGCGGCACTCGGGCCGGCTGCGGACGGATCCGACCTCGCGCGAACCAGCCGCGCGGCTTGGACCCAAGGTCACGACATCCGCTTTCTCGGCCTGCTCTTTCTGGTCAGTGCGGGAAACGACGCCATCCTCATCGCCAGAAACCCCGATTATCTCCTCCCATTTTTCTGCACCAAATTGGATGGCACCGCCGGATTTGTGACCAAAGCCTTATCACCGCTGCTCCATACCCTGGTCGGATATGGTTTTTTGCAGGTCAAGAAATGGTCGCTGCTGATCTACCTGGTCTATGCCGCCTATGGAACCACCAATGCCCTCGTCAATCTGGCCTGTTTTGGCCCGGGACGAATCCGTAACACCCTCCTCGTCGCCCTGGTGGTCTTCACAAGTTACCTTCTCTGGCGACGACGGATTTTCCGACGCTGACCACCCCCGATTAAGGCCGTCCCTCGCATTTTGACACTTGGGTTGAGCCTGTGTTACCTGTAATATCTCTACGGTTCCACAACACAGACGGAGCAGCTTCTATGGCTGAAAACAATGCGGTCTATGCCATCCGCTTTCCTGACGGTTCCGTGACCCTGTATATCGACGAAGAATATGCCATCGATCGAGGCGTCGACCCTGCCAAGCTAGTTCGCGTCGAGATTCCTCGTGAGATGTTTATCAGTGGCAGCATCCAGCAAATCCGTGAATACGTCGCGGTCTACCTTGAGACCAGCCATCAGGGCACGGCCTAGGCGAACCTTTTACGTCGCACGAGGGTCCCACACCATGTCCGCTTTGCTCACCCCAGAACTCATCGCCTCCACCATCGAACAATCTCCGATCCAGGGCCGTATCATGCTCAAGCTCCTGTTGCTGCAGCATTTCGATATTACGCCGGAAGAGATCAGCCACATTGCAGCAGACCGCCCAGACCCCCGTTGCGTGGTCGGCACCAAGCCGATTCACCAGGTTGTGACCCAAGACGCCCTGCGTGATGTGACGAGCCGGCGGGATGAGTATCGCCGCCGAGTCCGGTTGCGACGGGAACGGCTGTGGCTTCAAATGGAAGCCATGAAGGGCATGACCGCACTAGCGGAGGGAATGGTTCGTGCGGCCACAGATCTCCTGCAGACGCGATACAAGGTGGAAGCCGATGCCGTAGCGGCCATTAAACAACAAGCCCGTGCCGCAGTCCCCAAACCGGCGATCCGGCTGTTAGACCGGCGGTGGGACGAGAACGACATTTCTGCCGAGGCCTACCAAGAAGCCAGACTGGGACTCGAAATACAGACACAATTGCGCTTGATGGACAAGTACCGGAAACGGTTCGAACTCTCCGAGCGGGAGTGGAAGTCCATTAATGCCGCGCCCATGCAAGATCACGAAATCGGTCACATCTGGGGCATTCCTGCCGGAAGTCTTGCCGGACGGAAGGTCAAACATCTCCACCAATATCTCCAGACCATCCAGACCGCACTACAACGGTCTTCGATGAAGGATCTTCCAGTAACCGCATCGCTCGACCTTTGGAAAGAAACGCTGGCCGTCCTGGCTGAAAGGCCGGTGGAACGCTCCATCGCGGTCTACGACGGCTTAGAGCGCACCGAAGACGCGCTGGTGGAGAAGCTCCGGGCATTCGCCTGGGGGACCCTTGGGGAAGACCTTGAAGCAAAATTCTGGCTGTCACTCGTCCATGGTGCGAGTTCCAATGCCGTGCACTCCGAAAATACCCGATCCCTATTCGGCCTCCAGCGGCTGATGGCGACGCTGTCCGAAATCGACACCAGTCCTGAAGCGCTCGAAGAAGAATTGCTGACTCGCACCGCACCGGTGGCCAAAGAAACCTTAGCGCTGACCGACGAGGCAGGCCAACCCACAGAAGAAGAAGTCGGTCAAATGAAGCAGCATGTGCTGAATAGTTTCATTGGCGAGCTGCACAACGATCTTCAACGATGAAGGAACTTAGTGTCATCGGCGAGCTGCGGGTTATTTAAGGGGGGACGCCGTCGGAGCACAAAGTCCCGGCTCCCCGTTTCCTAAAGATTTTTTTCGCGACCGTCTTCTCAGCTCGGAGTGAATTTTGTATAATCCAATCATCATGCTGCGGCTCAAGGACAGACATTCTTTCCGAGCCAAAGTGACACGCATTGCCCTCATGCTTGGCACGCTGGCCCTCGTGGGATGGGCGATGCCTGCCCTCTCCATTTCTGCTTCGGCGATGGTGGAAGTCACTGAACTCCTGGCCCATCCCGACCACTATGATCACCAAGCGGTAACCGTCAGTGGGCGCGTGACCAGTTTTCAACTCGCCACGAATCGCGATGGGCACCCGGCTTTCGGCTTCCTCCTGCAGGACAGCGCCGGAACGGTCAAGGTTGTGGGACTTGGAAAGGCGGACGTGCGGGAAGGTGACTATGTAGTAGTGGAAGGGATCTTCAGCCGTCTTCGCCAAGCCGGCCGCGCCATCGTCTACAACGAAATTAAAGCCACTTCTGTCCAGTCAATGGCCAGGATGAATCCCGACCTGGTGGGTTAACGCTCTTCCTGTCGCCCTACCGGCACTCCCATGACAAGCTGCTGAGTGCCCCGCTGGATGTCCACAACCCGGACGTCAAATCGCAACGTCTGGCCCGCGAGCGGGTGATTGAGGTCCAGCACGATGACCTCCGGCTTAATCTCTGCGACGTACGGAAACACCGTCCTTCCATCCGGAGCCGTCGCTTCCAGTTTCGTCCCGATCCGCTGAGCCTCCGCCGGAACCCGATCCCTCTGCACCTCAAAGAATCCCTCCGGGTGAATTTCCCCGTAGGCATCGACCGGCTGAACCGTCACCATCTTGGAGGCCCCGAGCTCCATTCCATCAAGCCCCGCTTCTAGCCCTCGCAAAATTTCGTTCTGCCCATGGGTGTAGATCAACGGTGAATCACCGACGGTTGTCTCTATCACGCGCTCGTCCGCCAACCGAATCGTGTACTCGACTGAGACGACATCTCCATGTGACACCATCATGCTCCACCCTCCTTCCTCAGAAGTCCCATGATACACAGCCAGTGCTGCTCACCGCGCGAGATCACCCTATCACGATAGGACTATGGCGTCATGCAAATATCAGGAAGGAATTGCGTGGCGGCGATGGGCCTGAATCCATCGTTGAACGAATCGTGTCACATGCATCGAACGCAGTACACAATCAAGGGCGAGACAGAGACAGGAGGAGAACGGCGTCATGACCAATAACGGAACGGTCCGGAATCGAGATGCACAAACTTCCCGCGTGGATAATATCCGACGCCGCCACATCCGAATCGTAACGCGACTTCGCGCAGGGTGCGCAGCGGCACCCCAGGCATCTGCACATCCACGGCCTGCCCCAACACATGATAGCTATTGCGGGCCGCACGAGTGCCCATTCTGATGAGCTGCTCGTTATATTCCGGAGAACGATAGCCGGACACGATGTACACGTCGCGACGACCGCCGATCCGCTTTTGGACGAGATTGACGAATTCAATGAGCCGTACGTCCATCATCGTCGACTCATTGGTGTGATGGCACCGCAGGAGGTGGTTCAGGTCATTGAGAGCCCCCTGATCGTACGCTCCGCTGTCGGTCCGGTACGTGACCGACAACCGTTCATCCGTCTGCAGGTTGTAGAGACTTACCCGACCCTCCGGAAGTCGCGCCGCCCACGTGTCGATCGGAAGGGCCAGACGAACCGCCGCCAGAGCCATCCCAACCGCGGTCGTGCGTAAGAGGTCTCGTCGCGTCCAGAGAGAGGGTGCATCGGATGGCATCGGTTCGCTCCTGCTGGGAAATTCTGGCTGCCCGCCTGTTCATAACCACATCCCCGCAACCGGCAGAGAGGCGCATCAATGAGCTCGTCGTTCATCGTCCGTGGCACAGAGGATTCAAACGGGAGATGCGTCCCAAGGGATGTCCATCAGGTGATGGTCCTCACAACGCCTCGGAACGAACGAGGAAAAACCCTGTGGTTGAGACTGTTATACTTAACAAATACCGGCGAACCGGTCAACCATTTTGCGCACACAACCACTCTCCACCCTCCGCATGCGGAGAGACAGCCACACCACACCGCATCGAGGCCGATGCGAATGTTCACCCCCACTGAGCGGGAACCATCAATGATCTGACATCCAAGTCCGCTGGGACACACCGAGAGTCCGCCGCGCATCAAGGGTGCGGTCCATGCCGTACTGACGCAGTCGTCGATAGAGCGTCGAGCGGCTGATGCCCAATTCATGAGCGGCTCGACTCAGGTTGCCCTGCGATAGCGTAAACGCTTTCATGATCAGGTCGGTCTCGATCCGTTGCTGGTTGATTTTAAGTGAAATCGAGCCCTCGTCCTGTCGCGCGATCTGGTGAGGAATGTCCAAATCTGCCGGCCTGACATGGGTGCCCTCCGCCATCACCACCGCACGGCCGACCCTATTGGACAGTTCACGCACATTCCCTGGCCAGGTGTAGGCCCGCATCGCCTCCAACGCTTCGCGGGTGAAGCCGTGAACGGGCTTACCGTAATGGGCCGCAGCCTGGCGCAGAAATGCCGTGGCCATGAGCGACACATCTTCGCCCCGCTCCCGCAGAGGCGGCAAATTGATATGCACGACCCCGAGCCGATAATACAGATCCTCGCGGAAAGTGCCCTTCTCAATGGCTTCTTGGAGATTCACATTCGTGGCGGCAATGATGCGGACATTCATTTCAATGCGCTGATGCCCACCGACCCGTTCAAAGGTGCGATCCTGCAGAAACCGCAACAACTTGACCTGCAGCGCATAGGGAAGCTCGCCCACCTCATCGAGGAACAACGTTCCACCTTGAGCGAATTCGACTTTCCCTTTTTTCTGACCGACGGCTCCCGTAAATGCGCCTCGCTCGTACCCGAAGAGCTCCGACTCTAACAAACTTTCCGGAATCGCCCCGCAATTGATGGGAATGAACGGCGCCTGTTTGCGCAGCCCCCGTTCGTGAATCGCTTTCGCGGTCAGCTCCTTGCCCGTTCCGCTTTCACCGGTGATCAAGATCGGGGCATCGTTCGTCGAGACCTTTCGTATCGCGTCAAAAATTCGGTGGATGGTCGAACTAGTGCCCAGCATGCCTTTGAACTCTTCATGGCCGCCGTCCGTCATGCCTGCCTGGGCCTCCTGTTCAAGATCAGCGATTCGCGCAGCGCGGCGCACAATCGCTTTCAGAAGGGTCACATCGAGGGGCTTGGAGAGCACATCAATGGCACCGTACCGGACAGCCTGGACGGCAAGGCTTCGTTCAGTACCGCTGGTATAGACGATAACTTTTCCCCGGTACCCCGACTGCCGCAACTCTTGCAAGACCCGCAAGCCGTCTTCCGGGTTTGGTCTCGACGGTGATTCCAAATCCAACAGAGTCACGCGCGGTTCCCATTCCTGCCCCTGAGCCACAGTCGCTGGATTTCGTCCAGTGACAAAAATTTCACACTCATCTTCCATAGCCGACCGCAACCCGGCGGCGATCGTCTCATCATCCTCGACGACCAATACCTTCGGCTTCGCCACAATGCGACTCCTTTCCACTCGTGAGTCACTCAGTAACGGTCTGCCCCAGCAGCGCCTCGCTATCTGTCATGGGCGCGGTTGGAGCAGCCTCTGCAGGAGATCTATTCTCACGTGGGCGACGGAGGATCGAGAGAGTGGCACATGAACACATCTGCACCGAACGTCTTGGCAAGGTCAGAGCCTGAGCCGTTACGCAACGTGCCGACGGACTGATCCACCATCGCGATAATCGGCACCTGCGGGCATGTGGTCCTGAGACGGGGAAGGGTGCTGTGGAGCGGCGTGGGGACAGAGGAAAAGCCGACCACAATGACATCTGGATGGAGTTCTTGCAGGTTGCGCTCCAGCTGGTGAACTGCAGACGTCAACGTGGCCTGATACCCGTGCCGTGCAAACCAATCGGCAAATCGGAATCCGGTCGTCACATCTTCGTAGACCACCGCGACTTTCGGCCGCTTGCCTGATCGCCGGCCCGTGAGGCTCGTCAGTCGCACCAAAATATTCCCCCCTTACCGGTCGGTTCGGGTTTCGGCTCGGAACCCAGCCAGCTGTTTCAATCGGCTCTCCATGAGCGGCCCCCACCACGTGAGGTCCTGCAGCATGGCGGCTTCCACCGTGCTCAGTCTGGTCAGGACACCGGGCCAGCGCTGAGAAAATGATCCTGTCCGCTGGTCCAGCGAGCACTGCTCGATCGATCCGTTCCCACGAACAGCCTGAAAGATCGCCAGCAACGTAGATCCGCCTGAAATCCAAGGCTCTTGCATGATGGGGACCATACAGCGAGAACGATGGGGAGGCTATCGGCAGGGGTGGGATTCCTGTGTCACAAATTGACACAGTGCTTTGTCATGGTTTGTTCGATGAATTCTGAATCCGTCAGACGACCAGCCCATGCTGCAAGGCATACCGGGTCAGCTCGGCATTATTCTTCAGATTCATTTTGTCTAAAATTCTAGCTCGATAGGTGCTGATCGTGGTGACGCTGAGATGGATGCTCTCGGCGATATCGCTGACCGTCTGTCCCGAGGCAATCAGGCACAACACTTCGTACTCTCGATCCGACAATCGTTCATGTGGCAACTTGTCGACCCCGGTTCTGACCGTGAGCGCCAAGGCTTCTCCCACCGACGCACTGACATACTGTCCGCCGGCCAACACCTTTTTTGCCGCATGGACCAACTCTTCCGGTGCGCTGGCCTTCGTCAAGTATCCCGCGGCACCAGCCTTGAACATGCGGATGGCGTACTGGTCCTCGGGGTGCATACTCAAAATCAACACCGGCAGGGTCGGCGCCAGTTGTTTGAGTTCCTTGAGCACCTCCGGACCGCTTCTTCCCGGCATGCTGATGTCCATGACCACGAGGTCGTACGTGCCCGCGCGCACGTGGTCGAGCATCTCCTGGGCATTCCCACATTCCGCCATACTGACGCCTTCGAATCCTTCCTCAAGAATATCCTTCACGCCGCGGCGAAAGGAAGGATGATCATCGACGACTAGAATCCGCACCGTCGCTGTTGTTCGCATAGTCACCCCCATGGTTCGACGCTCCTTCTTGTTAACGAGGCAAACGCAATAAGATTGTGGTCCCTTCGCATTCCCGCGTATTGATCTGTACATCTCCGCCAAGCAGCCCGGCACGCTCCCGCATTCCCAACAGTCCGAACGATTTGGCATCAGCCAGCCGGTCATGCGGAATGCCTCGCCCATTGTCGCTCACCTCCAGCAACAACCCCACGCCTTGGTCTTCCAACCGTACCTGTACCTCCGTCGCCTGGGCATGCCGGGTCACGTTCGTCAACGCCTCCTGACAGATCCGAAAGACCGCCGTGGCGTATTCCGGATCCACCCGCAAATCTTCATGACTGACCGTACAGCGACAGGCAATACCGGTACGGCGCTGAAAATCCCGGCATTGCCATTCGATCGCCGCCACCAGTCCAAGATCATCGAGCACACCGGGACGCAACTCCGCCACGATGCGTTGCACCGAGGTAATCGTACTGTCCACCTGCTCTTTCATCCCTCGAACTTTCTCGTCGACCTTGGCACGATCCCGTGGCGCCAGCCGTTCGCCGAACAGCCCGCCCAGGCGGGACAGATCGATCTTCAGGCAGGTCAATCCCACTCCCAGTTCGTCATGCAGTTCGCGCGCGATTCGCCCCCGCTCCTCCTCCCGAATCCCCTCCATCCGACCCGAGAGTTTTCGCAGGCGGCGCAAGGAATCTTGCAATTGTTCTTCAGCGCGTTTGCGATCTGTGGTGTCTTTGAACACAACCACCGCCCCGACGATCTCCCCCCGCTCCTGAATCGGCGTGCTCACATACTCGACAGGAAAGCTCGTCCCGTCTTTCCGCCAAAACGTACTATCCACATGTTCCCGCAACTCGCCTCCCGTGATCGTCTCCACAATGGGACAGAGTTGCTCCGTGAATGGCATCCCGGTGAGATCGGTGTGGTGCACCAGCGCATGGAGGGACTGGCCGATCAGTGCCTGGGCTTCCCAACCGAACATTTTGGCCGCCGCCGGATTGACGAACGTCAGCCGCCCCTCCCGATCCACCCCGTAGATCCCTTCGCCGGCGGAGTTCAGCACGACTTGATTGTGGTGATGCAGGCGGTCCAATTGCTCCTCAGCCGACCGTCGTTCATTGATGTCGCGCATGATGATCGTGAAAAACAGATCGGACTTTCCTTTCCAGGACGTCACACTCGACTCCAACGGAAACTCGCTGCCGTCCTTTCGCCGGCCGACGAGTTCCAGTGTCTTGCTCGCCAGATGCGGGCCGTTCAACAGTCGAACCCGCTGCACATGGCGCTCCAGCTGCTCGTGAGACCGGTCCTGAATAATCATGGTCACAGGCTGTCCGATAATTTCCTCGGCCGAATAGCCGAAGGTTTCTTCGGCGCCCTTGTTCCAGAACGCCACTTTCATGAGGGCATTGACCAGCACAATGGCATCTGTGGTCGACTGTACGATGGAGCGTAACCGCTCCTCGCTGACACGCAGCGCGTCTTCAATCCGGCGTCGTTCGGTCACATCACGAATAATTCCCAACACGCCGACCACTCGGCCCTGCCGAATCTGTGGTGTCCCCACAAACTCTCCAGTAATGTACCCACCCTGCTTCATGCTGATTTGCATGGAACAGGTCAGTGGTGCCCCGCGTTCAAGGATCGCCTGTACGACATCCTGGCAGAACCCGGCGTCATCGGGATGCAAGAGGGCCACGAACGGCTCTCCGATCCATTGCGAACGCGACCAGTTGGTGACCGACTCAAAGGCCGGGTTGAGCGAGGTGAGTGTGCTGTCTACCGAAATGGTGAAGATGATATCCCGAGCCCCTTCCACTACACTCCGGAATCGATCCTCCGATTCAAACAACGCATCCTGTGCTCGTTTGAGCCAGGTAATGTCATGAAACACGGCGACGGTTCCACGCAGGGCGCCGTCATCATCCTTGATTGATCTCGCGTTGATGCTGATCCAGCGGCCGGGAGCGTCGTGCGAGGCACGCACATAGACCTCGAGCCAATCGATTTTCTCCCCATCGAGCGCGCGGACCAGCGGCCATTCTTGTCGTTGAAAGGGTGTCACGGTGTCGGCATGGAAGAACTGATAGTGCTGCGGCCATTCCGTCGGAGGCACGGTACCGGGGGAAAAGCCGAGGATACTTTCGATGGCAGGATTGGCGACTACCAACTGCCCCTCTCCATCAGTCACGACGACGCCGTCGCCCATACTCCGCAAAATCGAGTTGACGATTCGAGTTTGCTCGTGCAGAGCGCGCTCGGATCGCTCCAGGGCATCGGCTCGTTCTCGGAACGCCTGCTGAGCCTGCGCAATCCCCGCCGATTGCGTTCGCACCGCATTCTCATACACCCGCAGCAACTGTTCGGCGACGGCCACGCGAGACTGATGTCGGGCACTCGCTGCCTGCTCCACTCCCGCTCCGGATTCTGTCACCGATCGTTCTTCCTCCGCCGTCTCTGACACAGTCGTCTCATCGAAGGCCAGCAGCGAGGTTTTCATACTGAGCGCGAGGGACTTGCACAGGGTCGCGGTGTCCCGAGGCACAGGCGTTCTCGAAAATAAGATCACGGCGAACAAATCACGAGAAGGCAGCATCCCGCCGAAACACAAGACCGATTTCACGCCATATTTCCTAACAAAATCCTCCTGGACCGGCACGTAGGGGCTTCCCACAGCGTCAGGCACATAAAAGACGTTGTAGGTCTTCTCTTCGACATCCACCAGCCACTCACCCTGTGGAGTCACGTCGAATACCGTGGATACCCCGAACTGGTGGAGGAGCTGTGAGAACATGGGAAATTGTTTCACAAAGTCGGCGCTGACCATCGGAATCACGCGGTAGCGATGAGACAGTTCGACCCGATTCCAGTCCGGCTGTTCACCCGCCGTGGCCATGAGCGTGAAGCACTTGAGGTCTGGATGCGGAATGATGCCCCCCATCTTCTCGCGGGCCAACTGCTGAGTTGCCGGGTCCAACCGGCTGTAAGAGATGGTCTTAAAGCAGCGGACCAGAACGCAGTCACGTGCTCCCGTATCGGGATTGCCGAGGGTGGCGTACAGATAGTCCACCGCTCGCGAAGCGGCCTCCCGCAGCGAGTTCGACTGTTCACCCAGCTGGCGCAGCACGGCCGAACATTCGGTCATTTCCAGCAAGGAGAAGCGAGCCAGACTATACACAGGCGGGCCCTCTGGTGAACGATGGGGGAATACGTGCCGAACGCGCCGCTGGTTGACGTTCGTCTGGTGATGCCGAGTCGTGGGGTGAGGCGCGTACCTGCAGGTCACTGCCTTGCAAGCCGAGGCACAGGATCACGATCGAGGCGAGTCTAGTAAAGGGGGCCCGGCTTGTCAAGGCAGACAGGTCGCACGCGTGCATCTGGCACGCACAGGCATCTCGAACCCATCACATGCCCGCGGCTCCAGACAGGCCATGTCGCTCAGTCGTCATGAAGGAAGCCCATGCGCGATAGCCTGCGACAATAACGCCACGTCCGATGCGTAGATGAGACGCCCGAGCGCTTCTTGACGATCCACCCACTGCACGTCCTCCACCTCCCCGTCAGGCACACCGGCCTGTTCGATGGGCGACATCTTGAACCACACGACCGTTTTGCGGAATCGCCGCCCCTCTCGTTGAAACCAATATTCGGTGGTCGAGAGGTCTGCCTCGATTCGGCAGCGCCAGCCTGTTTCTTCCAATACTTCTCGCACCGCGGCCTGCGCAGGAGTTTCACCCGCGTCCAGGCGTCCCTTGGGAAATGACCAGATTGGACGACCTTTGATATCGGACACGCGGATCAGCAACACGTCTTGTTGCCGTAACACAACCCCGCCAGCCGACCGGACCAGCCCTGGTTCAGACATGACACAGCCCTATTCTCTCTACGACCATTGCTCCGCTCAATGCAAAATTCGGCTGTCTCGCAGGCTGGGAACCACTATTTTGGCGCCCCTGAAGACTCAATGGCTTGCAAGTCTGGGTCCATTGGATACGACCCCGCGAGATGCTCAAAAAGTCGGCCTTCTCACCAGCCCAACCCTGGCGCTCCAAGACGGGCCTTGTCCCAGGCAAGGCCCGCAGCGAGGCGCACGGCGCGAGGAGTAACGAGCGCCACGTTTGTGCGCGCCGGCGAGTCGGTGAGCGGGCAGTGTCTTGCCGAGGCGTACCCTCTGGGATACGTTGAGGGGCTGGACGATGTCAGAACAAAGCTGGCGGACTTTTTCAGCATCCCGCTAGACACCGTGCGGCAACTCCAAGAACCAAGCAAGCAGACGATCCTGAGCACGATCAGGCAGGATCCATTTCAGCAGCGCTCTGAACCGTGCGTCCTTGCCGACCAGATAGCGCACTTGTGGACGGGAGGCGGTTAACGCCTGCGCCACGACGTGAGCGACGCTCTCCGCCGGAATCGCCCGCGTGGCTGCCCGGGCAATCACGTTCTGCATGCGAGACAATGGTTGTTCATAGAGCCGGAACAACTCCGGTGCCACCCCACCGAGCATGCGGGTGGCCGACATTGTGGCACGTTGCCAGAGCTGCGACTGTACCGCGCCCGGCTCCACCAGCGACACCGCGATGCCCCAGGGCGCCAGCTCCAACCGTAAGGCGTCGCTCATCGCCTCGAGCGCAAACTTCGAGCTGCAATAGGCGCCGAGAAACGGGGTCGCCGCTCGCCCGGCAATGGAACTGATATTGACGATACGCCCGCGTCTCTTTCGCAGCAGCGGCAACAGAGTTTGGGTCACCGCAAGCACGCCGATCACGTTGACTTCGAACTGAGTTCGCACTGCAGACAGAGGCAGCAGTTCCAACGGACCGGCGACGGAGATGCCGGCATTGTTGACGAGACCCGACAATCCTGTCTCACCGACGACCTCGGTCAGCGTCCGTCCCGCCGCAGCGATGGATTCCCGATCCGTCACATCCAGCATGAGCACACGGAGGCGAGTCGAGGCCAGACGCGCCAGTTCGTCACCATCTTCTTTCCGCCGAACGCCCGCCCATACCGTGTACCCACGTCCATCGAGATACCGCGCGCAGGCCGCTCCGATTCCCGAAGAGGCTCCGGTGATGACAACCGTACGTTGCGCTGACATCGGCACTCCTCCCTATGAAAGCCCCTCGACCTGTGTGACGAGAGAGGCCGCCCGTGAAACGGCCCCAGAGTACCACGCGCATGGGGCAAGAGACATCATGGAGTCAGGCCACTCACCGCTTCACACATTTCCGTAGGGAATTGGCAGGAGAGAGATACAGATGTCTTTGTTTTTCACCGCTTACCCGACTCACTCGTTCGACAGGCGACATCACATTCTCCGGACGCTCCGCTTGGGTCGATTTGACAAACAACAACCCTCATCTAGACTTGACTCATGCTCACGCCACCAACAAGCAGCAATACACACTCGTTCAGGAATTCGCTTGCCGTCATCATCGGATCGCTGGCAGGTCTTCTGGCACTGCTTCCGTCAGCAGCCTTCGCGAGCCGGACGGTCACGGTTCCCATCTCCGTAGCAACGTCCACGGACCATCAACTGGGCTTCCCGACGTTCGTGATGAAATGGGACGAGGGCGGCCAACCGGACCCGTTGGCCTTGCGGTGGGGGCGGAGTCAGGTGCCCGTCAGAGGTGCCGGGATGGGATCGATTCAACGCGCCTTCCGGTTCGCTGTCGAGCGCCTCGCACCATCGATTCAACCGACCGGGACACTATCCTTGTATGCCACATTTGTAGGGCCGCTGAGCGCAGAAGGATCGACTGCGGAAGCCGCCTTGGCTATCGGCTTTCTCGCACTGCTCAAAGGAGATCCGTTGATCCAGGAAATCACCATCACCGGTACGTTGGAAGCCGACGGCACGATCGGTCAGGTGACCCAGGTAGCTGAAAAAACCACAGCGGCGGCTCGCGCAGGATACCGCATCCTTTTGGTCCCGCGAGGCCAATTTTATGCCCCTCGAATCAATCGAGTTGCACTCAGTCTCGAATCGAAGGTGCTGGTTCGGGAAGTGGACACGATCGAAGAAGCCTATGAGATCATGACGGGAAAGAAACTATAGCGTGGCGAGTCACGCCAGCCCAAGCCTGAAGTCTTTCTCCCGGTCCTCTCTCCCATTCCTATTCTGGTCGCAGGGCACAGCTTCACATCCAGTTGTTGATCAAGAGAAACGAGGCCCAGAAACTGGGATGGCCATGCCCCGGTTGCGCAAGAATTTTTTGTTGAGCCCGTTGTAAAGCTACCGCCTTGGAGACAGTGGTATCCTGAAGCTGTCGATAAAACTCTGCCACCAATTCCGGCGCAGCCTGATCCTCTGCCACCCACAAACTTGCCAGCGCGCTTCTGGCACCGGTCTTGACCGCGATGCCGGCAAGACCCAGCGCGGCACGGTCATCATCAACCGCCGTTTCACAGGCACTCAACGTGAGCAATTCCAGCGGTTGCTGCCGATGCTGCAACAAGCCGACCATCTGCGCCAGGCGATCCATGGAAATCTTGCCGTCGTAGGCTTGGAGAAACGATTGGTTGACGTCGTTTCCCACTTCGCTATGGGACGCGATGTGCACGATACCCACGCCGTGATTTTTGATTTCCTGCTCGAGGGAAGGTGCAGAGAACTGGCTGTTCGTCAACGATGTTCCGCCATACAGCGCTGTGACCGCATGGAGTTCTTCCCGCCTGTCCGACTTCGCAGAAGACCCCGGAGCCGATTCGGTCAACCCCATCGCCAGTCCCGTCCCAGTTCCACGCTGTAACGGTCGTGGATCGGTAAGCTCCATCGCTGGAACCACCGCCACCGCATATTTGCTCACGACAAACTGCCGGCCGTCGTGCAATGCGGCGATCGGAATGGTCCGCAGCGGCCCCTCCGGCACCATCACCAGCGTGGTAATCCCGGCTGCGAGAAAATCTTGTTGCAGCGGGGCGATCAACCACCCGTAAAGGGTTTGTGCCGAGGGGAGGTAATCTTGTGAGCGACGATCCTGCACCAGTCGCCGAAACGTCCGAACCTCGTTGGTTAGGGCGTCGGCATTGACAGGGACGTAATACTGCTTCAATCCGCCGGCTGTCTCGACGACCAACTCCAGCCGATCTGGCAAGGACACGGGATACACGATACCGGCATTGCCGGGAAGAGCGCCAGTTCCACGCTGTCCCCTGGCCGTCGCGACGCAATCATCCCGGAAATAATCCTGCAGTTCAGCCGCATGCGACGTTTCCACGGCATCACGCACCCGCACGAGCAACTGTTGAGTCCGGTCCGGCGACGTGGAGACCGCCGCCCGGCGCAGCAACGCATCTTCATACTCCACAAACAGAGGGGCGACTGATTCTCGGAAAGAATGATGCCGCCCCTGATACCCCACGGAATATTCATAGCCAATCGGTTTCAACAACGACAGCGCACGCTGATAAGCGGCCAACGCCTCTTCTTCCTGGCCGCTCGCTTGGAGCAGGCGGGCGGTCTGCCATTCCCACCGATAGAGCGATTCAGGCGCATTGACCTTCTGTGCCGCGAAAATAGCCTTTCGCGAATATTCCAGCGCCTCCGTAGGACGTTGCTCCTGTTCACGCAATCCACCCAGATAGCCCCAGGCATAGGACTGTCCTCGCGCATCCTGGATCCGGGTTGCGACTTCGCCGGCTGCCACGAATGCCTCGGACGATTGTCTCAAGCGCGGGGCTTCCGTACTGCTGGATGCCGGGGCCTCCCCTGCCCGTAACCTGCCCCCGTCTTGTTTCTTGCCCCCTCCCTGTCGGGACGTCGCCACTGCCAAGTGGAGATCTTGATAGGCCAGGCCGATATTGAGAAATCCGGCCGTCTTTGCATGACTGTCCGCGAGAGACTGCATGTCCACCAGGGCCAGATCGAGTTGCCGTTGTGCTTCTCGGAACTGCTGATTTTGCAAATGGGCCATTGCGCCATTGATCTGCGTCGTGGAGGCAAGGGCGGGCAGATTCGTCTCAACGGCAAGACTTCGACTCTCCGCATAGACGTCGATCGCTTCGGCAAACTGGCGACGGGCAACGAGAGTATTCCCCAAATCGTTGAGCAGACCGGCGACCAGCGCGGGCTTCTTCTCCTCACGCGCGAGCGTCAACGCTTTGGTCAGATGTTCAGTGGCCGGCTCTTCTTTCCCCAAGACATGCGATGTGGTTCCAAGTTGGCCGAGAATCGTGGCCGTCAGCAGGCGATTGCCGATCTGTTCCGAGAGTCGGAGCGCCGCCTGCAACGTTCCCTGTGCCCGACGAATCTGTCCCTCTTGCTGAAGCGCATGCGCCACGTTGATCAAGGCCTGACACTGTTCTTTGACCTGCCCGCTCCCCTCGTATCCATGCGCGGCATTCATCCAATGCACGGCAGCCTGGGGAAAGGCGCCTTGCTGAAACCGTACCTTTCCCTGATGCATTTCCTGATCGGACGAAGTGGGCACGCGTCCCTCTCTTCCGGGAGTCGCCGTTTGCGCAAAGAGGGGGCTTTCTGCCCAAGCCAGCACAAACAGCAGGGCGGTGCTGATCAATGCCGCCCGCACCGGGACGCAGGCCTGTGATATCGGAGCCTGGCGCAACGTGTGGGCTCGATCAGCAGAACCGACTGATTCATCCGATTTCGGCATGATGGCCTCCTGGACTTAGCACCCCTGCCACAGCTCGCTGAACAGGCTGCTGGATGACCTTGATCGCTGGGCCGCCTGAATCACCGAGGCCGCTGCCCCGGAACCGACTCCGACTTCCTCCAGTACGACCGGACTCGCGAGCGAGGAGCCGGGCTGCGCCGGAGTGGCATCCCTCGTTGCCTGAACAAAACTGCTGAACGAGCCGTCTTTTCGTGCGGCGCATCGACTGGTCAGTAGCGCAAGAGGCGCCGCGGGCGATTGCTGAGGAAGCACGGTGACGGCGCGGTTCAGAACGGCAACCGGATCGACCGGATTGGCAACCACCTCGGGAGCCGTCGTCGCAGTATTGGCCAGTGGAATCGGCGGAAGGCTACCGGTATTTTGACCGACGACCTGAATCTGGGTCACATTCTGCGTGAACGCATTGGTGGACGTGACCACCTGCGCTCCGGTTGGAACGGTGATGTTGGATGGCAGGATATCGATTGAAGCCGGGATGACGCCTCCCCCCCCCGCCTGAAGCAGCGTTCCAGACGAGGCCTGAACCTCACCGGCCTGCGTGACACGCACAAAGGGATTTGCAACCGTCGGTTCCACACTGACATTGCCACCAGATGCGGCATTGCTGCCGACCACGATCCGCTGCGCGGAAATATGCGAGCCGTTGATCTGCACCGTTCCACCCACGAGCCCGATCACGGCATTGCCCTGAAGGACGGTACCAGACGAAAGAACGACGGGACCATAGGGCCCCGACCCGAGAAAGCCAAATGACGCGGGTGCGGCAACCGACAGGGTATTGTCGAAGGCGAATTGATTCGCGGAGAACACCCGTTGGTCGCTGAAGAGAATGGTATTCGCCGTACCGAAATAGGAAGACCCGGTCACATTCAGCTTGGCGGACGGGCCGAAGATCACACCGGATGGATTGATGAAGAATAAATTCGAGTTCAGCGCCTGGACGGTGCCGTTGATGTTCGACGGCGATCCGCCGATGACCCGGCTGATGACGTTGCTGACTCCTCCCGGGTTGATAAACGCGGCCACATCGCCCGACCCGACTGAAAACTGGTTGAAGCTGTGAAAGAGATTGGGGCCGTTTCCAGGCCTCGTCCCTCCGGTAATGTTCGTGGTATTCCCCGACGCATTGACGGATGTACCCAGACCTCCCGTCCCGAGCGCCCCCGGAGTGGCTACAATATTCGTCGATTGTGCGTGGAGCGGTTCGGTGGCAATCGCCATCGCGACGAGTGCCACGAAGGGAATCGCGATCCCGGTGAAGAGCCTCATAGTCTGAAACGTCATCGTGATCCTCCTTAGCCTGACCCAGCTCTCTTACTCCAATTCGACAGACAAGTTCAATGCACGCTGAACTCTGTAGGGACTGGCACTAGATCCATACGTACATGGCCATCGTCGGCTCTGCGCCTCTTGTCCCGTTCCTAGAAAGCCTCCACCACCAGTTGCAGATGGACTCCGTGATCCTGGAGATTGCCCTGATCCGTATCGAACTTCTTGAGTTGTTTCCCCCAATAAATCTCGAAACGACTGCCGCGCCAAAAGTTCCAGATGGCGCCGATGCCGACACTCGCCAGGGTTTTGGGGGGAGAATCCGGCGTCGCCACCGTGGTTTGCCACCCATGCCCGATATCGAAAAAAGGCGCAAGAAAGACCGAGTCCACACCGGCTTGCGTCGTATAGACCGGTACACGGGCCTCGATCGAGCCCATCGCGGCATTGTCGCGAATCAACGTGAACTCGCGGTAGCCTCGGACGCTATACCGTCCGCCGACTGCCATCTGTTCGAGCGGAAACAGATGGTCGTTCGACAACTGCACGACGCCGCGCCCCACCAGTTGCGTCCGCCTCCAGGGCAGCTGGCGGATCACCTGAGCCTGCCCCAACCATGAGAAGAAGCGGGCGTCGGGCAGATTCTGATCGCCGTTAGCCGTGGCCCCTAGTGCGCCCACTCCCACCGAGAAACGCGACGAGGCCGAGAAGACCTGCTCGGCAGAACGTTGCGCATATTCCTGCCCGAACCGCAGAGCAGTCACGCGGAATTTTCCACCGGGCGAGCCTGCGACCAACTCAGTCGGGGCGCCCCCGACTGAGCTTTCATTCTCTTCATGTTCTCCCGTGAAGGAAACGGCGAATTCCCTGTCGATCCTGCGGTAGACAGGATGCCGGACGGAGACACCGAAAATCTGCGCCTTATTCCTAATGTCCAGATCCTCGAACGGATCTTCCGTCACTTTGAAGTCGAAGCGCCGGTATTGAAAGGCCACGGTGGTGTCATGGGCGTTCACCGGCACTTCATAACGAAAGTTCAGCATCGGATTAATCCCCGCCGACCGTCCATACTGCAGACTCAGCGTATCGCCGAACCCGAGGAGGTTCTGGTGGGCCAGCGTCACGAACCCTTGCTCGGCTCCGACATTAGGCGACTGGTAGTTATTGAACTCTAGCCACGCTTTGAAAGGATTCGCCTCTTTGACTTTGACATTGAGGGTGCTCTCTCCCCTCGTCACCCCCGGCAGAAGTTCGGCATTGAGGCGTTCGATCCGGGGATTGGCTTGAAGCAGTTGGAGTCGCTCCTGCAATTCGCCGACGTTCAACGGAGGCCCTGCCGCCAGATTGATCCGACTCTGAAAATACGAGGGGCGAAACCACTTGGTGTCGTCGATATTGACCTCCGTCAACTTCCCCTCCACGATCTGCATCGTGAGGACGCCGTCTGCGACATCCTGTTCCGGGATCACAGCCCCTGAGGTCAGGTATCCGTGGTTGATGTAATAATACGTGAGGGCCAATCGCAAGGCTTCCAAGTCTTCAGCCGTCAGTTCGCGATTGGTATAGGGTGACGTGATTGGGGCCAGCTCTTGGGATGTAAACGCTGTATTTCCGACTAACTGAATTTCCTTCACCATGATTCTCGGCCCTGTGACAGCCTGCTCGGGAACACTTGGGCGCGGCGAAGGCACTTCCAGCGCAGGAGGCTGGACCGGAGGTGGCGCAGGGGGCAATTGCGGCGGCTTGGGCGGCAACGGACCGAGCTGGCTAGGTTGTGCGGGAAGGACTTGTGAGTGGAGCGGCGGCGCCATCATACAACATAGCAACACAATGGCCGCGCCTAAGAATATTCGCTGCCGGCCTTGTTGCACCCCCCCTGCGGCCAGGGCGATCGACCGGCCGACGCGACAGAAAGCACCGTCACCACTTGATGCCTTGCCCTCCGCTTTCTGTCCCTCGAACTCATCTGTGCAAGCCATCAAGGCCCCCCCTTCTTGATGACCGGACACAATGCCTGTGCCCGTCTATAGCCAAATCGATGCCATGGTCTTTGAATGCGGCATGCTGTCTCAGAAAGCGACAGCTATCGCCTAAAGAGGCCTCCCACCGGCTCGTGTTAGGCCTGCCAAATAAATACGTAGACCTTCAAAGAGCATGACCTCTGAGGGGGTGCTTATAACATGTCTCGCAATAAAATACTCAAGGCCGGGAAAGTTTTTTCGTTCGGCCGAAGGCGTGGCTTACAGTGACACGCGTTTGTATAGCTTGCCGAGAAGGAGGGATCGATCAGGGAAGATGCCGCGTTTGAACGGATATCATGCGCAGGTTTCCGAAGAGCACTGCAGCCCCACGGTAGAGGGCAATGCCATCTCGGCCAGGGCCACACGGCCGGGGCCGAGCTTACGACACTGACTCATTAACATTTAGGTGCCTTCCCACGATCTTACCGGCTCCGAAGGAACCGTGGCCCTTGCTCGTACATGGCGAAGCAGGGGAGGCCCCAGTGGCACAATGGCCTTGCCGGTATAGGCCTGCGAGAGACTGCCAATCGCGTGATAAAAGGCGAGGCTTCCGACCGCTAGGTGAGCCAGTCCCGGCAACATTTCCGATGTCAGATTCAACCGCATGCAGACGGTGGAAAAAAACGCCAGGGTAATGACGACATGGAGGAGGCTCAACGCAACAGAGCGGTACGCGGTCAGGTAGATCATGACAGCTGAGAAGAAGACATACACAGAGTTGATTGGAACGAAGAGGGCGCTACCAAAATGGAATGTCGTGCTCATGCTGACTAACTGGGCTAAAGACACCGTGAACCAAAAGAAGCCATACATCGTCAGGGCTGTCCCTCCAAGCTGTTCGTTGTATCGAATATCGGCAACCCCGGCGAGCACCTGGACGAGACCACCGAACACCAGGGCGATGACCAACACTCCCACCTTGTCCATTTCCGGAATGTGTCCGACTTGGGCCATGCCTACGGTCAAGGCTCCGACGGCGAGGCCGAATAAGCCAATGGCTAACACATCGATCCGGCGACTCGCAGTTTCTGATTTTGTCATGCTCTCTCCCTAAAGCTCCTCGCCCGGCACCATACGTTCGTCGCCACAGGAATCCCCCCCACTGCTTTTTGGCCGCATGTGGAGGGACGCCAGCAGCAGTGATGAATTCCTATGGTGTCTGACGTATTAAGGTCGGCACAATCTGACTCTGCGCATTCTCCGCGATGCCGTAGCGAGTATAGGGGTGATCCACCATTTGGTTGGTGTTTAGCCGTCCGGTCGGGACGGAAATCTGCATCGCCAGCTTCTTGCCCTCGGGTGTTTATTCGACGACGATGCCCTGTGTATCGAGCCCCCAGGCCATCCGGGCCACGATCAACAACGCTCCGATGACCGACGACGCGTTGAGGATCACGTTCCAGCGTCGCCATACGTGTGTGCTTCATTGTGTTTCACTGGTCGGCATCTACCAAATGTCGCGTGTGCTTCGTACCCTCGTCACTCCCTGTTCAGTGATCCTGCTTCTTGATCATCGGATCGATTTCTCTCTGCGTTTTCTCAGGTACGTTGTAGCGAACGTACGGATGATCCATCACCTCGTTGGCGTAGAGCCGCCCCGTCGGGGCCGGAACCACGATAGTTGCCTCCACGGTCCCCTTCGGGCCGATGGTGACGGTTTGCTCTATGGCGCTACGGATATAGGGATGCCAGACGACCAGCTTATAGGTGCCCGGCGGCACATCGGTCATGGTGAACCGCCCCTGCTCGTCCGTCTTGGCAAAGTACGGATTGGTGACAGCCAGGCCCCAGCTCTCCATGTACGCATGGAAACCGCATTGCATGACGAAGACCCGGCGGCCCTTGCTGAGATTGACCAATTGTTTCATCGGCGGGCCGGCCATGTGTTTGTGGTACATCCCGGCATCGCTGCGATCCTTCAGGTTGCGCGGGTGCTGCGGATTCATCGGCAGTGGCACGTTGAACAACACGCGCGGACCCAATTGCGAGGTTTCATAAGCCTGAATGTCGTGCATGACGGGGTCCATGTTGACCACCGTCACCGTTTGATCACCCCGCACGACTGTCGTGAACGGGACAAAGAGGCAGTCTTTCGCTTCGATTTGCGGGAGGCCCCCTTCGGCGAAGGGTTTGCCTTTGTCGATCCCTTCCAGATAGACCACCACCTCGCGAAACTCGCCCGCCGGTCCGACCTGGAACGGTTGCAGGATGCGCCAGCCTTGCCCATCAGAAATGCGCCCGCAATAGTATTGGTCCGGCAACGTCACGAGGTTGTACCCTTTCGGCTTGGGAACGTGGCCGTCGAGCGTAATTGATCCTACTAGTCGGCCACCATCCGTAACAGCGCCTTCTTCATAGGCCCAGGCGGACGAGTCCATTCCAACCATCACCGCGACAACTGCAGCAAGTACATATCGCATGACATATCCTTTTTTGGTGAAGGTAGATATCAAGTTCGTCATCCTGCGCCCCTATGAGGACCGCGTTTGTTTCTGCCGATGGACTGAATCCGCAATGCGCTGAATGGTATCAGCCGTCAAGTCCCTGATCGTGATGTGCGCCTCATCGTCGCCGCTGAACGTGCAGAGCGCGATGGTGAAACAGTCCGTGCCGCCACGAATGATTTTGAGCGCGATATTGGATTGATGACAATGCACACCGACGAAGAGACAGACATCGATCTTGTTTTTCCAGATCGTCAGATTCGGATGGTTCGGATTGATCTCGCGCTCCGCCTCGATCTTCGGATACTTCGGCCGGTAATCCGCCATGGGGATCAATTTGGCGGGTACGGCTTCGGCGAGGGCCTTTACCACACGAGACTCTCGAACAGCTCGCTCATTCCAAGCCCACAAGACCAAAGGCCCAGGGAAGATCGTTGGGTTCTTGGCCTGAATCAGGCGACGGGCCACTTCATCGATCGCCTGCTGCTCCGGCACCCGTTTTCCCATGACAAGCCCCTCCCCCTTCGAGGGACCAACGACGCCCCTTTCGGAAACAGACGGAGGCAGATACCCTTCAGGCCCAATGGTCATTTCGTACGGTTCCATCCCTTCAACTCCTTTCCATCGTGGTTCATACGGTCCCCAACCCTTCTCGAAGAAAAATATCCATCGGCGTGAGCGACTTCCCGGATGGCGGCGTGAGCACCGCAGGCTGGAACGAACAAGCCGCCCGTAGCCGCTCTCCATACCCATGGCTCTGGCTCGATTCGACCAGGACGACGCGCCGCACCGTTCGGGCAAACGCCTCCAGCCCCTGCGTTGGAAACGGGGCGATGGCTTTGGGATACAAGCCAGCCACGTTGAGCCCAACACCTCGACAGAGTGCTACGGCATCTCGAACCACCCCTTGAGCTGAACCCCAGGAGACAAATCCCACGTCCACCTCGCCTTCTCTATCGCGGTCAGCCGGAGTCACCGGCAGGTCAGATTGAACAGTCATGACCGCGTGTAGTGCGTCAGCTCCTCTTCGTCTGACCACCCTCTGCATAACACTGAGCTCGACGCTTTCATGACGCATCGCGAGCGTGTCCTCGATCAGAATCCCGACGCCATCGCTTAGTCCGCTGCGGATAAGATCGTGGCCCTTGATCAAGAGCTTCAGGACATCCGTGACGTCGGCGGCCACGAGGATTCGCGGGGCTTGAAATCCGGCAAGGCAGGACGTCATCGCGGCATCATCTCCCCGACAAAGGGCTATCACCTTTCCTTGAGGTCCTCGGTACACTTGCACACCCGGGTGCCTCTCGCTCTCCAACACCGATACCATGCCCCTGGCGATCCCCATGTGTCTGGCCATCCACTCTGCCGGTGACTGGAGCAACTCACAGTCACACGTCGTCCAGCATTCACAGGAACTCACCGCGAATCCCAGCATCATCGCCTGTTCTGAAGCCAGCAGGACCTGGCGGCGCCCACCGTCGGTTGTGGGAAGGGGAAGCCAATAGGCATCGCGTTTCGTGATCTCACGATGGGCGAATTCAACTCCGGCGGCGAACGATCGAGGGGCCGCCAACAGCAGGGTGACACGGTGGAGCGCGTCCTCAGGGCATCCGAGCAAGTGCAACAGGACTCCCAGCGCGGCGAGCCCCTTGCCGGACATCCCCTCGCCATGCGGAGCACAGAGTTCCGTGAGCGGGAGCGCATACGTCACCACTCCCTCCGGAACGATTGAGGCACTTCGTCTAGCCTGCGGAGGTTCCCACAGCAGCACGCTTCCCGGCTGGAGATTGCACCGCCCGAATTCGGGCGCATGGTTTCCCACATGGATGAGGACATCGCACCCATCTCCCATTGAATAAAACGGCTGAACGGCCATGCGAAGCTGCAGCACCACGTCATCGGCGTCGCCGTTCAGCCTCCGACATTGAGCCATCACCGCTAATCCTTGATCGATCAGGACCTCTGCGAGCGGCATCCAATCCTGATGGAGCTGTAACGCGCCAGATCCTACGACTTTGACGACCAAATCGAAGTCCTTGGTGGGATGAGGAGGAAGCCAGGCGGTAAAGGGAGTCATGTCGATTTGATTGGTGCTAGACACGGTAACTTCGTTGAACCGTGACGGTGGCCGTCGCATTCATCCACTGAACGGAGCAGCCATTGATGAAGAGGCGATCATACACCGCCGTCAAAAAATCTTGCCCCCTATCAGGAAATACCAATCGACCGTCCCAGTCCCTCACTCCCTGGTGAAGCATGGCGCTCAACCCGGCATGGCTGCTCAAAACCGCTCGGCTGGCGGGATCGAGCCAGACGAGAGCGGTCGCGCCCCGTGGGTACTGCACAAGCACGACGTTCGTGTCCTTCACCATAGGCTTAGTTCTCCTTGTTTGACTCCGTCCGCCTCTTTGGCCAGACCGCTGTCGGCCTCTCTGACTTCCTTGTCGTCTCAACGTGCTGGCCTCCCCTATGTATTGGCGCTCGCATGGTATGGGTGAAGATGATCGCGCGTTGTTCCGAATCCTGAGAGTCTCGCCCTCAATCCCTAGTGGTCGCATCAATCGATCATCACGCTGTTGTGCACGACACCCATCACCTGCTGAGCCGCTTCCGCCCGAACCATACGACACGTTCGAGATCCCTCACCATTCACGAGCATCCGCACGACAAGGCCCCCACTCCAATTGAACCCAATGCTGGTTGAGACGACACAAGTCGCCTGTGTCCCCGGCGATTCACCGCCCATTCCATGAGCCCCTCGAGAACCCAGATGAGCTTTCCTCGCTCCCTTCGGCCACAAAAACATGGTCCGGACGAACATAAATTGTGTCGGCCTCCATGAAGCCAGCCTGTCCCCGGTGATAGGTGACTTCTACAAATTCCCCCACCTTCACGCGCGAAAGCTCTACCCGTTCCGTTCCTCTCGCGATTAGGGCCTGCTCTCCGAGATAGGCCCGGATGCGGATCGCCGTGCCCCCAGGCAACACGGTCCTCAGCAGGATCCAACGAGTGCCAGAGAGGGCTTCATCCATTTGATCGAGACAACCCCACAGCGTCGGCATGCGCACTCTCACATATGCGACTGTAGCGGACGGCCTGTCTGCTGACGACAGCGAGCCACTCCTTCACGCGCGTTGAGACTATTAGGATCGCAGGCCAGCACCACTTGCCAATGAGACAAGGCCTCCTCCGGTTGCTCCAACTTCTCCAATAACGTCGCCAATTCACACCGTGCCAAGACATCCGTTGGGCAAACTGTCAGCGCATCTTGCAGGCGACCGATTCGCGCAATCCATTCCTCGCTCGGTACATAGTGCACGAGGGCGGGTGGTTTCGCGGGACGTTCAGCGTTCACCGGCATGCTCGGACTCCTGTACTGTTGCTTGGTTGCCTTCCCACCTAAGTCGGACACTCAACCCTCAGGCCGGCCATGGATTCACTCGCTCGACCCCATGGTTCGCGCGCATCTGTGTCTCAGTCAGACGGACGGTGTGCCCATTCTTCGGCATCTCGATTCCGAGCTCCTTCCGGACCGTTCGAAAAATATCGATGATGTGATCCATCTGCTTCACATCGAGATCCTGCACACTGAGCATGGCGTCCTCATGGATGTCATGGCAGAAGGCGACGGTGAGACAATTCGTTCCCGCCCGCACCATACGTAGCGCCAGGTTGGCGTAGTGGCAGTGAATGCCAATGAACAGGGCCACCTCGATCTTGTTTCCCCAGATCGTCAGGTTCGGATGATTCGGGTTGATAACCTCTTCCGGGTCGATTTTGGGATACTTAGGTCGATAGTCCGGCATCGGAATAATCATGACGCCCGGGATCTCCGCCGCGAGTCTCAACAGAGCCTGCCCCTTGGCGATCCATTCCGGATTCCAGGCCCATAAGTACAACGGCCCCGGGAAGATCGTCGGATTCTTCCTGGTGAACAATTGCCTTGCGGACTCGGCGATCACCTCATCTTGCGGGGCATGGCGGCCATAGAGCAGACCGTACCCAGAATCAGGGTGGGTGACACCCAGTTCCATCGCCGACGGAGGGTGAAAGCCGGCAGGGCCCACATCGATCACTCGTTCCAAGGTCATCTTTCCCATTGAATCCATGTACCGTGCCTTTCCGTGTTCTGATCAAGCTGCCCGCAGGCGGTTACACACAGCCGCTCATCAGAATGAGGGCGGCCAAGTTGATGCGGCGGTTCTCCACGTGACGACAGCGCTGTCATCCTGCGCACGTCATCATGGAGAGACCGGTTGTGACAGATCGAGGCTATTGCAGGGGGAATGCCAAAAAAATGAGTCAGGAGATCGATGCGTGCGATGCGCAACAAATCGAGGACTTACGGTATTGGCGTGGGCGTTCGTACAAACTATGAGGAATGTGCGGGAGAGGCCTCTGCAAATTCTGCAGCAAGATTCCGATTCTCAGCGATTTGACGACTGCATTTCTTGCAGAGCGACAAGTGACATCGAATCCGGCGGGCAATCCGGCGGGCTAACCGTTTCACAGTCGCGAATCCCAGTGTAGGAGGCCTGAGCCTGACCGTCTTGCCGGCATGGAACCCCGTTCTGTCCTGGCTGTACGGTAGCGCACCGGCACGCGTCATTCACGGATGCCGTACTCCTTGATCTTATACTGTAGCGCACGCAGGCTGATGCCGAGAAGTTTTGCCGCTTTCTCGCGATGATTCGTCACTTCAGCCAAGGTCCGTTGGATGACATCCCGTTCGATCTGCTCCAGGGACGTCCCCAGTGTCACGAGCATCGTGCGGACATCCTCCTTGCTGGCCTGGATGTCCTCGGGGAGATGTTCCGGTTGAATGGTTGCGTCCTTCACGGTCACCACCAGCCGCTCCATGAGATTCCGGAGCTGGCGAACATTCCCAGGCCATGCATAGAGACGAAGCAACCGCATCGCGTCGCGCGACACGTCCTTTGGTTCGCGGCGGTGCTGGGTCGAGAAGGCGGTCAAGAACCGGGTCACGAGCAGCGGGATATCCTCGGCACGCTCGCGCAGCGGCGAGAGGTGGATCGGAACCACGTTCAGTCGATAGTAGAGGTCTTCGCGAAAGTCGCCCTGTTTGACGGCCTCCTCGAGATTGCGATTCGTGGCGGCGATGATCCTGGTATCGACGGTGATTACCTTGGTTCCACCCAGGCGTCTGAATTCCTTCGTCTCCAAGACACGCAAGAAATCCACCTGCGATTTCACAGACAATTCGCCGACTTCATCCAGAAGCAACGTGCCTTCATGCGCGAGTTCGAACCGTCCCAACTTCGTGGTCATCGCCCCGGTAAACGCTCCCTTGTCGTAGCCGAACAGTTCGCTTTCAAACAGATTATCCGGTAATGCTCCGCAGTTCAGCGTGATAAACGGTCCGGTCGCGCGGGCACTCTTATGATGGATCGCACGGGCAACAAGTTCTTTCCCGGTACCGCTCTCTCCCGTCAACAACACCGTGACATCGCTCTCGGCCACCATCTCGACCATGTTGTAGACACGCAGCATCGGTTCGCTGTCACCGACCATCTGATCGAAGCGTGTGCGTGTTTCCAGGCGGCTCCTCAGCTGCCTGTTCTCACTCGCCAGCGCGTGACGCTCCAGCGCCTTCTCGACCACGATGGGAAAACGCTCGCGATCGATGGGCTTGGTGAGGTAATCGTAGGCACCGCATCGCATGGCCTCCACCGCCGTATCGATCGAGCCATACGCCGTCATGACCACGACTTCCGTCTCCGGCCACTTCGCCTTCAAGCGACGAAGGAACTCCATGCCGCCGATCCCCGGCATCTTGAGGTCGGTCATCACCAAATCCGCGGCGGCGGCATCGAGCTGCTCCAGCGCTTCTTCTCCTGTCCCGACCCCGCACACATGGTGACCTTTCTTTGCAAGGAGCGTCACCAGCGCGCCGCGGATGTTGACCTCGTCGTCTACGACGAGAATGTGGGCGCCTGGGGTCATGCTCTCACACCGCAACGCTCTGCTGTTGATCGACAGCGACAGGAAATTGCATCACCACCGTGGTCCCGTTTCCTGGCACGCTTGTGACCTGAATGGTTCCGCCATGATCCTGCATAATCCGATAGGCGATCGCGAGGCCGAGCCCGGTTCCGCCGGACTTGGTCGTATAGAAGGGCACGAAGAGGCGCGGCAGGTCTTCCTGCTCAATACCGATGCCCGTATCGGTCACCTCAATCTCCACCCAGCGCTTCCCCTCCCCTCCGCATGCTTCCGCAGCGATACGGCATCGCCCACCGTTCGGCATGGCATGAAACGCGTTGACGACGATGTTCACCAACACCTGGCTGATTTGCGTCTCATCACCCAGGACAGGAGGCATATCTTTACCCACCCGTTGCTCAAGCTGAATCTTACGTTCCTCCGCTTCGAACCGCATGAGCGCCATGATGTGTCCGATCAAGGCGGGCAAATCTACCGCATGAAGCCCCATGGAGCCTGGTCGCGCGAACTTCATGAAGTTATCGAGAATCACCGACAAGCGGCGGCACTCGGCGTTCAACACCCGGAGGTAATGAGCGGCCTGCTTCGCCGGTCCACCCTGCTCCTTGAATTCCTCTTCGAGGAGATGCAGATTCAAATCGATCGCACTCAGCGGATTGCGCAACTCGTGCGCCACTCCGGCGGACAACGTATGCAGGGCCGTCAGCTTTTCGGCAACCCGGACTCTCCGTTCAAGAGCCAGCCATTCCGTGACATCCTGTGCCTGAAGAATGACGCCGGCTGGCTGCCCATCGTCCCCGGTCAACTCGGCCGTGCTGACGCGGATGGTATGCGGGGTGCGATCCCGGCTTTCATAGGGCAAATCCTTCTGACTCATGTGTCGATGAGTCCGCAGCGCTGCATCGAGCGCCCCACGGATGGTATCTCCCGCCGTGAAGACCGATTCGTATGGGTGGCCCAGCAAGTCAATCGACGCACGTTTCAAGACGGCCTCAGCCGAAGGATTGACGGCCGTAATAATGCCCCTGCGATTCAGCGTCAAGACGCCGGTCGGAATGCTCTGGAGGATGTTGCGCGCCAGCCCCTTCACCTCTTCGAGGGTCCAAATGGTGTTGTCATAATGCAGGAAGGTGACGACCGCTGCGATCCCGATCGCACTCACCAGAAATATGAGGCACGCCATCACGATCAAGTCGCGTCGCGCCTGCCAGAGCGTTGGGAACAATTCCGTCGGCACGGTCTTGTCGTGAGTAACGCCCTGCACAAGCAGTGTCTCCTGTTCCAGACTGAAGAGCAGAATGGCGGCGACGACCACGGCCTGAATCAGGAGGACAGCCGCGATCAGCCGATAGGGAATCCTGCGGAAAAGGGAAGCTTCGGGGCTCGGTCTAAACATCTCTGTGTCTCATCCAGGGACTCGATCAGGACCGCATGCTACCACGCACATGTAAGGCTGTATACCTGACGCCCGCATCCCTGAGTGGAACCGCTGCCCGGCTGACATCACTCCAATAGAATGCGTCGATCGACATACTCGCTAATGGAGGAGTCATTCGTTACGAAAATTACAGACCAGGGTTCCTCCTTGGCGCAGAGCCGCCGCAGCAGAATCTGCCTCAGGCCTGGCTCCATGTTGTGCAGCGTCCCGTCGAACACGAGCAATTGAGGCCGCGTCACGATCGCGCGGGCGACCAGCATGCGAAGGATCTGACTCTTCGTGAAGAGTTTGCCCCCTGCTAGAGTCGGCGTTTCGAGACCGCGCGGCAGTCTATCGACGTCGTCATCCAATTCGACGAATTTCAGCGCCCATCGAAGGTCCTCGAATCGCACCGACGGCCGGCCGAGCGAGATGTTTTCCTCCAGCGTTCCCCCGAACAGCGTCAGCTGTGAATCGAGCACCAACGCGCGGGCGGCGTTGATATCCTCCATGGTCATGTCGCGGAGATCCACGTCATTGAATCGGACCACCCCGGCGGTGGGGCGAGAGAGGCCGGCCAGAACGAGGGCTAACATGGATTTAGCGGTGCTGGTTTGGGAAATGACCGCTATTTTTTCCCCAGAAGCGACCTCTAAATTGAACCCCTCAAAGATCGGTAGCGAGTCGGGATAGGCAAAACTCGCATCTTTGCAGGTCACGTGCAGTCCGTGGATGGCGGGATCGGGCAACCGTGAGCATGACGCCTCTTCCCTCAGATCATCTTTAGGAAGAGAGAAGACCCGCGTCAGCTCACCGAAGGACGTCAAGATATAGGTCACGGCGTATATTCGACGCGTCACCGTATCGAGGTTCAGTAGGAGCGTGCCGACGATGACTTCGGCGGCGACGAACTGTCCGAGCGTGATCTGCCCGATCGACAGCAGCCACCCACCCATGCCGATCATGCCGCTATGGCAAACCGCCTCCCAGATCACCGTGCCGACGTACTGGCGCCAGGTCAACACGCCGGAGCGGGCTCTTCGCGCCGCCAAATAGGAGTCCAACAACCGATCGGTTTTACTGAGCAACAAAGGGGCGCTCTGCGTGGCCTTGAAATGAAGGCGGTTTTGCGCGATATCCTGCATCCAGGTCATGAGATCGTAATGGAGTTGCGAGACCGTCTGCGTCGCTCGAACGCTCCCCTGGCCGGACGTGATTTGCACCAGCGCAAACCCGCCGAGCAGGAACGCATTGTACACAAGGAAATTCGGATGATAGACGACGAGAATTACCATCCCGGTGGCGCCGGAAATGACAACGTTGATCAGATCCACCAGCACAACCACCACGGCGCGCGGCAACAATTCCGCTTCTCCAAAGTAGTTCGCGTAGCTGGGCACGAACACTTCTTCCCGTACCCGAGGCAGGTGTTCCGTCATGGCGATGGCGATACGGGTGTAGAGCCTCTGAAAGAGTACTTCCGTCGCGCTCGTCTGAAAGACCCGAAAGAAACCGATGAAGAGGAGCCCGATCAGAATGATCAGCGTGAGGGTGAAAATCATGACCGGCTGGATCGAAAAGGCAAATGTGTTGACGAGTTCCTGTACGGTCAGGGGAATGACCAACGAGAAGAGAGCGATCGCCAAGGCGTATGACACGATGATCGTGAGGACGCGCTGTTCGAGGCCGATCACCAGCGCAAGCCGGGAGACCTCGCCCCACAGGGTGCTGCGAACCGGCTTCAGCTCTAAATAGCGACCGGGCATGAGAGTCTCAAGAAAGAACGCCGTCCCTCATCGCATCGCACAGATCCGGCGTGAGGAATGACAGCTGACTGCAAGAAGGGGATATGAGGCAGGCATGGAGAGGCTTACCTCCTCGGTTTCGCCGGTCGGGTGATAAATCCTCTCCGATGCCTCAGCAGATTCAAACACTCGAGACAAAGCTCTCGCAGGCTGAGATCGTCAAAGTCTAGTTTTAGAGAGCGTTTGGCGCAGCGTTCACAATACTTGATCACGACGGACTGTCGATCGTTCGGGACAACAGAAGACTCCTTCACTCTCATTTCCTCCCTCATTCGTGCCCAGAGATGACCCGGCCTATGCCCTCAGGCGTCTCAGCCTCGCGCAGGAGAGCCCAGGTCTGCTGCCACCTCATGCGCTCCAGGCAATTTTCGCAGAGCAGCAGTTTGCTCCACTGATCGAAGACGAGCCGAGGTATGGTTCGACCACATCGTTCACAAGGATGATCCGTCAGTTCCATATCTTCATCTTCCTGTTTAGATCCCTTCATGTTGGAGGAGACGACTATTCTGCTGTGTGCTTGAGCAACTCGCGTGCCTTGTCGCCCAAGCCAAGAAATGTATTGGACTTATGAGAGGTTGGAACAACCATGCGACTCGGCTGCATCGTCGTAAGGATAATTCAGGAGACAGTCCTGCAAACTTTGCACGAAGCTTTGCGTGAACAGGTTGAACACAGCAGAAGAATCGAACAGTTAGCCTTGAAAGCAGCAGGGCTGGTTGCGCCGATGGAATGCAAGGATTGCAGATTCAGGATCTCCGCCGACCTAACGGCCGGGCTGGTCGGAAATCACTCCCACAGGCGTCACATCCTCAAAACGCGCCGTAAAGTGCCGCAACAAAGGGGCTTCGTACGTCATGACCAATCCCCCGATGGAGTCCCGGCGGCCGTACAATTCGACGATGGATTCGGCGACGTACGTAATCTGCATGTTCGTGTAGACGCGACGGGGGATCGCCAACCGAACCAGCTCCAGTTCGGGGTGAATGGTCCGGCCCGTTGCCGGATCTCGTTTCCCGAACATCACCGTCCCGATCTCGACCCCGCGAATGCCGTATTCCCGGTAGAGTGCGACCGCAAGAGCCTGTGCTGGAAACTGTTCTTGTGCAAGGTGGGGAAGGAATTCTTTGGCATTGAGGTACACCGCATGGCCGCCGATCGGCTTGAGGATCGGCACCCCCGCTGCGTCCAACAGTTCTCCCAGGTAACGCACCTGACTGATCCGAAACCGCAAATACTCCTCGTCGAGGACTTCCTCAAGGCCTCTGGCCATCGCCTCGAGATCGCGTCCCGCAAGCCCCCCATAGGTCGGAAACCCTTCCACCAGAATGAGCATGTTTGTAATCTCTTGCGTCCATCGTTCATCGTTGAGGCTGAGGAATCCGCCGATGTTGACCAGACCGTCCTTCTTGGCCGACATGGTACAGCCGTCGCCAAGGCTGAAGAGTTCTCTGGCAATCTCCCGCACCGGCGTCTCGCCATATCCAGCCTCGCGTTCTTTGATGAAAAAGCAATTCTCCGCGAATCGGCAGGCGTCGAAGAAGAGTGGTATCCCATAGCGATTCAGCAACTGTCGCGTCGAACGGATATTTTCCATCGATACCGGCTGGCCGCCGCCGCTGTTATTGGTGATGGTGATCATGGCGAGAGGGATACGTTCACGCCCCACTCGATTGATCGTCTCCTCCAGCCGAATGACATCCAGGTTGCCCTTGAAGGGCAGATCGCAATGCGGATCGTAGGCTTCCTTAATCACCAGATCGAGGGCCTCCGCGTCCTGATGCTCGACGTTGGCCCTCGTCGTGTCAAAATGGATGTTGTTGGGGACATACATGCCCGGCTTGACGACCGTCGAGAACAGGAGGTTCTCGGCCATCCGCCCCTGATGTGTGGGGATGACATAGCGATAGCCGAAGATGGACCGCACCACCGCTTCAAAATGGTAGTAATTCTTGCTGCCGGCATAGGACTCGTCGCCCAGCATCATTCCGGCCCATTGGTTGTCGCTCATGGCGGATGTGCCGCTATCGGTGAGGAGATCGACGTAGCAGCTTTCGGCGGGAACATGGAAGAGATTGTATCCGGCCTCGCGGAGTAAGCGCTCCCGCTCCTCGCGGGTAGTCCGCTTGATAGGCTCGACAACTTTAATCTTGAACGGCTCGGATGGAAATCTCACGGTCGACCTTTCAGGAAGCGCGCGATGTGCGCGCGAAATGGCGAAGGCCCTTCGTAGTCGAACACATACCGCGTCATATCGAAGAGAGGGGCAGGGTTCAGATCGCGAAGGAGTTCCGGCTTCCAGGTAATCTCCAGCTGGTTGATCATCGTGATCAACGTCGGTTTTCCCACCTTGCCCAGCGGTACTTGCCCATAGGACTGCGAAAAGATCAGGATCTCTCCGTCGAACATCGCCGCATTGATGTCCTGAGGAGCGCCTTGTTTGCGGTAGTCTTCCTCGAACCGCCCGAAGGCCGGTGACCGCTCCAATTCGTCTCGAAACGAAAACCCTATCTTGATGCCGGCTCGACGCTGGTCGTCCATGACCTCGATGGCATCCATCACCAACGAATCCTGCCGCATCTGCTCTTCCGACAGAACGAGCAAGCGGCGGATAGTCACGCCCCGTTTCGTCGCTTCCTGGTTGGCCAACAGATAGCTCGGATAGAGGGCCTCTCCCTTCTTCCAAATGTTCCACCGCTCCATGATGGCATCGATGGAGTGCTCCGCCGTTTCGACGAGCCTCACCGCCTCTGCGCTGGCGGCCGCACCCTGGTAGATAAGCGACTGGGATTCCAGCTGCCGCAGCTCCCGCCCGATCGCCGCCACTTTCTTCGGCAGATATTTGGGACTCTTGGGCACGTGCAGCATGACATCCACAGCGGTGCGCGCGAGGGTCCAATATTCCTTGGCGGCGTTCGGCGCCTTATCTTTCTGGGCGACCAGCAACAGCTCGACCGGATTTTTATCCAAGAGCTTGGCCATCTTGATGCACAGTTCGGGCTTGGGAATTTTGAGGCCGCGCCGCATCAGGTTGGCTTCCGGTTGGGCAATGCCCAGCTTCTCCGCCAGCGCGTAGTCGCTGCTCAATCCGTACCGATCTTTTACCGCTTCAAAGTAACTGGCGATCTCCATCATCTAGACCTCACCGAACGTTGGTCATCACAGGACACGACGGGTTGGACGCACAGTGCAGGCATCTCCGCCATGCCCGTGCTTCATCGGCCCCTCACTCCGTTGCGGAGGCGCATACAAGACTCTCTCTCCCAGCCGCCAAGTTATCCTCGATCGAGCGACAACGAATGATGCCTTCTTCCAGCCAATCGGCTTGTCCTGAAAGAATGGCTTTTGCCAAACGATACAGGCTGGCGTCATCATCCCAGGACGATGTCCGTATGGAGAGCAACGGGGCGGGATTGAATTCCGCTTTGATTCGCGAACAGAAATACGTAACGAGGCTCTGGGAATGCTCCCTGTCTTGGAGTTCCTTCTGCGACTTGTACCACAGCAATGTTTCGACGGCAAAGAGATGCATGCTGGCTTTCACCAGACGGGTCAGCAGCAGTTGCTTCCGTGCGAGGCCTCCCCGATGACGTGCCGTGACCCACAGCGTCGTTTGCGCAAGCTCCCGACTCTTCTGCGCCACAAAACGCTCCCAGACGGCGTCGGACGCTCCTGGTGCCACGCCATCCTGCTCATAGACAGACAAGGCGTTGAAGGATCGGGCCGCAGTCTTGACGAAAAAGGGCGTGGCCCGCAACATCTCGGTGATTTGGAATTCCAGGAAGGCATTTCCATGCGTAAAATACTCCGCCAAGCCTTCCCTCCCGATCCAGAGGGTCAAAATGCCGTTGCTCCCTTCCCAGATCACATTGATGAGGGCGTCGCGGATCATCCGTTCGATCGGCACCGGCAGGTCCCCGTGGAGACGCAGCGAATCCGGCGTCTCAAATGCGCGCCCGCCGTAGATGCGGAACAGATCCAGCAACGATTCCAGGAGCCATTCAGTGGCGAGAATTTTTGCAGCCGCCGACTCAAGCCGTACGTCTTGCTTGGCATCGGCCCAGATCCCGGTGATCTTCACCAAGGCCTCCAGCGCCAGCACGCGGGAGGCCATCAGCACAATCTTTGATCCGATCTCAGTGTGCTCGCCGATCGGACGATCATACTGAACTCGTTGCTGCGCGCGTGTACGGGCAAGCCAGAGGCACTGTTTGAGATTCCCCAGACAGGCGGCGGGAAGCGTGAGCCGTCCCACGGTGAGGCTCTCGAGGGCGCGGCGCAGGCCGTTTCCCTCTTCCCCGAGCCGGTTTGCCACCGGCACAAAGACATCGCGCAGATGCACCTGACCATTATAGATGCCCCGAACGCCCATAAAGCTGAGGCGAGTGCAGCTGCACCCCTGCGACTGCGTGTCGACCACGAACGCTCCGAATCGCCGTTCCTCTTTGGGGCGGTGGACCTCATGGGGCGCGTCCACAATTTGCGCAATGACGACGAGCAGTGAGGCCAAGAATTCATGGTCCCCGCGGGGGGCGTTCGTTGTGTACAACTTCTCACCGGTGAGACGATAGCCCACGAGGGCGCCGTCTGCTTTGATCGGAATCGCATAGGTTTTGAGATCCCAGATATCGCACCCCGCATCCTTTTCCGTCAGTGCAAAGCCTGAAATTTCTCCTTTGGCCAGACGAGGCAGTAATCGTTGCTGTTGCTCATGATTTCCGACCAGCTTCACTGGTTCCGCCACCCCGATCGAATTGTGCGCGGAGAGCAGAACGGTGGTCGCGGCATCATGACTGCCCAGGAGTGTCGCAACCGCATGGTAGTCGGACTGGGAGAGGCCAAGCCCGCCGTAGCTGTGCGGGATTTTGATGCCGAACGCGCCGATCTGTTTGAAAGCCGCAAGCACGTCTTCGCCGATCGCGCCTTCTTTATCGATGGCTTCCGGATCCACCTTCTCGATCAGAAGGAGGCGGAGGGTGTCGAGAAATTCCTTCGCCGCCTCGCTCATGGCTGGAATCGAAGCGGAGGTAAACAGCTGTCTCCGGACGACCCCCTCGAAAAGACCCGAAATAAATCCTGAATAGGCTCGCGTGTCGCGTGAGGCTTCCGCAGCCGCGAGTGATCCCGTAAACATCTTTCCCCTTGTCGCCATGCTTGCCTTCTACCGCCGTGGCTACTTCGCCTTACGCCAGGCAGCGCCGACGCCTCCGATACGCGCCGGCTCGACCGTGGTCTGATGTGTCCGCGGGGCGGAGACCGACGCGACTTCATCAAGCCGCGCAAGGCGTCGCCGTGCGCGGTCCTCGAACCTGGCTCGTGAAATGGCCAGACCATGACAGGCGAACTGTGCGGACAGGTCGTCGAACCGGTCTCTTGCCATCGTCATTACCGACACATATCCGGCCCGGAGGAGATGGATGCGGTCGCGGTAACTCAGAAAACTCCGTTCAAACAGAAGGGCATCGTCCTCCACCGGCGAAATAACCAAGACCTCTTTGTCTGGGTAGTCATGCTGGAAGCGTTCCAAGGCTTGCGAAAAGCGCGCGTCAAAGTTGATCCGCGACGCTTGTTCACCGATGGACAGAAAACCCCTGTCCCGCAGTCGGCTGCCTGCCTTGCCGACGGCCGACGGGCCTTGCGGTGACCGACTGTGCGGGGCCCTTGCCATGGGATTGATCATGATCATGAAATCCACTTTTTTTTGGACGGCGACCTCGAAGAAAGCCATGCGGCCGATGCCCGCATCGATATAGTCGCGGCCTTGGATTCGGACCGGACAGAAGTAAATGGGCACTGCGGAGGAGGCCGTGACGGCGCGTGAGATCGGGACGTCCCGCCAGCCCTCGTCGCCGAACATGATGCCATCGCCTGTTTCCAGGTCAATCGCCGGGATATAGAGTTCTTTCGAGAGTCCGGCAAAGGTGTCACTCAACCCTTTGGCCTTGAAGATCGCAGCCAGATACTTGGCGAACGGCTCCAGGGTGTAGATGCCGCTCGGCAGCGCATCTTGGGCCTTGTCGAGCAGGTCGATGAACGTCATCTCTCGGTAGTTACGCACATAGAGCTTCAGGAGCGGGACAAGCTGCCGGGTCACCCGCCAGACCGTCTTGAGACCCTCTCCAATGGCAGGAGAGAACACGTTTCGGTGATCGAAGTAGTAGGGTCTAGTGCCGGACAGATTCGTTTCAAGGATCTCCTGCGGCTTCACTCCGTTGGCCACCAGTGAGGCCGCCGCCGCTCCCGCACTCACGCCGACATACAGATCGAGGTCATTCATCGTCACGCCGTCCTCGAACAAATCATCCAGTGCGGTCAACGCGCCGATTTCAAAGAGATAGCCTGTGAAGCCTCCCCCTCCCAACGCCAAGGCCCGCTTGCCGAAAGGCTGCGCCATGTTGGCTCCCTCATCGACTGAACTGCCTCAACAGGCGCTCATCGATCCAGAAAGCGCGGCTGTCGCTTCTCTATAAACGCCGCCAAGCCTTCCCTTTTATCGTCCGTGTCACATAACCCACCGAACAGGCGCGCTTCCAAGGCTAAGCCGTCACGAAGATCCAGCTCGACGCCTTTGCGGATCGCTTGAAGCGACGCACGCAAAGCCACCTGACCTTTGGAGGCCATGTTACGCGCCATTCCTTGAGCCTGACGCAGGAGATCCTCCGGTGGAACCACCTGGGACACTAACCCGAGCGCCTTGGCCTCCTGCGCTGAGATCGGATCACCGGTCAAGATCAGTTCCGTTGCCTTGGATTGACCGATGATCCGGGGAAGCCGCTGAGTGCCGCCGAAGCCCGGCATGATGCCCAGGTTGATTTCTGGCTGGCCAAGCCTGCTTCCTTCCGCGGCGAGCCTGATGTGGCAGCACATCGCCAGTTCCAGTCCTCCACCGAGACAGACGCCATTGATGGCAGCAATGACCGGCTTCTCAAAGACTTCGATCGTATTCAAGATCGCTTGGCCTTGCAGGGCAATCGTTTCCCCTTCCCGCGACGAGGGAATCGAGGCCAACACTCGAATGTCTGCCCCGGCAATGAAAAACCGACCCGTACCAGTCAGCACGACAGCTTTGACTGCGTCATCCTTGGCCAACACATCAACGACATTACTGAGCTCGGCGAGGAGTTCCAGAGTGAGCGTGTTCGCCGGAGGATGGTTGATCAGCAGGGTTGCCACTGCCCCATCAATGTTGCAAGAAAGCATTGAGCCGGCCATCGTGGTCATGTGGGCCTCACTTCCTTGAATCGTTGGTTCACTGCTGCCTTGATCCTTTGGGAGCGACGAGGGTTCTCGCGATCACGTTCAACCACCCAATGGGCGGATGGTTTCACCCTCAGTACGAAAAGAACCCTCTTCCCGCAATTTGCCCGGTAAAGCCGGCATCCACCATTCGACGTAACATGGGTGCCGGCCAGAACCGGACACCCAGGCTCTGCCTGAACTCTTCCAACTCCTGGAGCACATGGTCGATGCCGAGTTGGTCGGCAAAATGCAGCGGTCCTCCCTTGTCATTCGGAAATCCCGTTCCCCCTACCATCGCAAGGTCGATGTCGCGCGCCGAGGCGACGTCTTCCTGCAGCACGGTCACCGCCTCATTCACCATGGCCAACAACGGTCGCGACCTGGTCCATCTCATGCTTTGCTGCCCGGTGAGCTGCCTCACTTGCTGAGTCAGATATTCGAGGCTGTGATCGCGGCCTCGTTCTTCGGCACTCAGATAGTCGTAGAACCCATGCCCCGCTTTGATTCCCAATCGTCCTGCCTTGACCAAGGCTTCGAGGAGCGGAGCCGGCGCCATCCGAGGTCCATAGGACCGGTGCAGAATGCGCGCGACTTCGAGCGCGATGTCGAGTCCTAGGGCATCCAACAAGGTGAAGGGACCGAGGGGCATGCCGAATGACACCATGTCCTGATCGATTTCTTTCACGGACGCCGCGCCGTCGTCCTGGAGGCACAAGACGGCTTCATTCAAGTAGGGAGAGAGCAACCGGTTGACGAGGAAGCCCGCGCATTCCTTCACGACGACCGGGGTCTTCCGGAGGCTTTCCGCAAAGCTTATGACATCATCGACGGTCTGAGGATCCGTGGCCAGGCCGGGGATGACCTCCACCAGCGGCATCGCATAGGCTGGATTGAAAAAATGGAGCCCGACCACTTTGCCAGGGCGCTTGGTCGCAGCCCCGATCGCAGAGATGGAGAGCGCGGATGTGTTGCTCGCCAGAATCGTGCTTCGCGCACAGACCTGGTCGAGATCGTGGAAGACCCGTTGTTTGAGCGTCAGATCTTCCGAGACCGCTTCGATCACGAGATCGACATCGTTGAGACCATCGAGGTTCGGCGATGCCGTCACGAGCAGCATCTTCTCCTCCAACTGCTCGGGCGTCATCTTGCCCTTGTCCACACGAGCTTGATAAATCGCCCGCACGGACTCGACACCTCGCTTCGCTAACGTTTCCTGTATGTCTGCCAGCATCACCGGCACACCGGCGTAGCTCACCACTTCCGCAATCTGTGCGCCCATGGTGCCGGCCCCAACCACACCGACTTTGTAGATATACATGCGGCGACTCCCGTCGAGCGTTCCTCTCCTCTTTCTACTCGGAACTCGACATTCACCATTCCGATCCGTGCATCACATGCGCTCCAGCACCATCGCGGCTCCTTGCCCGCCGCCGACGCACATGGCCACTGCGCCGAGGGCGGCGCCACGACGTTGCATCTCATACAGGAGGGTGATTACCAGACGGGTTCCGGTCATGCCGACCGGATGGCCCAGCGCGATCGCGCCGCCGTTCACGTTGACGATCTCCCGCTTGAGTTCCAACAAGCGCTCCACCGCGAGATACTGCGCGGCAAACGATTCGTTCACTTCGATGAGTTCCAGATCGGCGAGGCTCACACCAGCGCGTTTGAGCGCCAACGGCAGCGCTTCAGCCGGCCCGATGCCCATGCGGGCCGGATCCACGCCGATGAACGCATAACTTCTGATGCGGCCGAGCGGACGGCGCCCCAGATCGCGCGCGCGCGCGGCAGACATGACGATCGCGGCTGCGGCTCCATCATTGAGCGGGCAACTGTTCCCCGCCGTGACTGTTCCGCCTTCCTTGAAGAGAGGCGGATAGAGCGCGAGTTGCTGTTCCGTCAGACCGACATTCGGGCCTTCGTCCTGCGTCACGACAATGGGAGCGACTTCACGCCCGGCCACCGATTTGGGGACAGTGACCGGCAAAATCTCTTCTTTGAGTCGGCCCTCCCGAATGGCCTTGAACGCACGGCGGTGGCTGTCCACGGCAAACCGATCCTGCTCTTCATGACTGATCCCAAACTCCTCTGCCAGGTTCTCGGCCGTCCGGCCCATCAACTGGCCGCAAAAGGCGTCCGTCAATCCTTCCCAGATACTGTCGATAAATTCTGCATGACGAAGCCGTTTCCCCCACCGCATGTCCCGCGACACAAACGGCGCGCGGCTCATGCTTTCCACCCCACCCACGACCTGCACGTCCGCATCCTCGCTTTGAATGTTCTGATACGCGTTGACGAAGGGCTGGAGGCCCGACGAGCAGTTACGCTGTACCGAATAGGCCGGTGTGCGTACAGGGAGTCCGGCCATGAGACCGATCACACGGGCGACGTTGTACGCATCGCTCGAGTGCCCGACACACCCCATGATCACCTCGTCGATGAGACGTGGATCGACATCGGCGCGTGTGATCACTTCGCGCACGGCCAACTCACCCAGCTTGTGGGCCGTGACATCCTTCAGCGCCCCGCCAAAGTTGCCGATGGGTGTTCGTGCGCCGGCCGCGATGACCACCTCTTTCACAGAGACCTCCTCGCAGGCTGTTCACATCGCCCTGCGGGTGCCTGCGCACCGGCGATGGCCGCTCCTGCTTCATCGCGCAACGCCCGTCGCAATACCTTTCCAATGAGGGTCCGCGGCAATTCGGTCCGGAATTCGATCGCAACCGGAACCTTGAACCGCGCCAGCGACTTGCCACAATGTTCGATCAGTTCCCGCTCGGTCACAGACCATCCGTCTTTCGTCACGACATAGGCTTTGACCGCCTCTCCATAGTGACGATCAGGGCTCCCGACGACCACCGCATCGTTCACCGCCGGATGCTGGAACAGGATTTCTTCGACTTCTCGTGGATAGACCGTCTCTCCCCATGGCTTGATCACGTCCTTCTTGCGGTCCACGAAAAAGAAGAAGCCTCGCTCGTCCCGCCTGACAATGTCTCCGGTGTAGAGCCAGCCGTCCCGCAACACCATCTGCGTGTCTTCCTCCTTCTTCCAATATCCCCGCATGACCTGAGGCCCGCGGACGATCAGTTCTCCCGCTTCCCCTGTCGGGAGGTCCCGGAGTCCCGTCTCCAGGTCCACAATCCGTGCGTCCGTATCCGGAAACGGAAGCCCCATCGAACCGCGTGGATGTTCCCCATGAATCGGGTTGCAATGGGTCGTCGGGCCCGCTTCGGTCAACCCGTACCCTTCTGAAATCTTCACCCCGCTCAGCCGCTCGAATCCTTCCTGAACCTCTGCCGGAAGCGGGCTTGCCCCGCAGAGACATACACGTATTGAATGCAGGTCGTACCGGCTGATCTTCGGGAAGTCACTGATCATCGAGAACATCATCGGGACACCGGAGATAATGGTGACCCGGTACTTATGAATCGCTTTCACCACCTCATCGGCATGGAAGCGCGGAAGTAAGATGATCGGGCAGCCCGTCGCGATGGCCAGATTCTGGCACGTGCTCAAACCGTAACAGTGGAACAATGGCACTGCGCCAAGAAAGATTTCCTCCCCTTCATGGAAATCCGAACACCAGAAGCGGCCCTGCAGCGCATTGACCACGACGTTGCGATGCGTGAGCATGACGCCTTTGGGCGTGCCGGTCGTTCCTCCGGTATATTGGATCTGCGCCAGAGCGTCGGGCTGAACAGATGGAAGGTGCGAGGAACTGCTCTCGCCTTGTGGGGGTGTCGAGTTGAGCAATTCAAGAAAGTCGTAGACCGGCGGCTTTTTTTCGACCACGACCCAGCGTTTTGCCAACCGCGCCTTGATCGGATAGATCAGCCGCTTCACGGTCGGGAGAAAATCCCGTAGGCTGGTGATGATGATCCGTCCCGGCAGATGCGTCCGCTCCCGGACGGCGCGGATGCGCGGATAGAACAGATCCAACGCGACAATGGTCTCGCTGCCGGAATCGAGCAACTGACTCTGAATTTCCCGTTCGACATAGAGGGGATTCGTAGGCGTGACGATAGCGCCGGCCTTCAACGCACCGTAATAGGCGATGACCGCCTGCGGGATATTCGGCAGCATGAAGGCGACCCGATCGCCCGTCTTCACACCGAGCAGACGCAGCGCGAGTGCAAAGCGAGTGGTCAGATCGTCCAGTTCACGGAAGGAGATGCGGGTACCATAAAAGAGGAGTGCGGGCGATTCGGGGAAACGTGAGGCTGAGCGCTGAAGAAGATCCGGCACTGTCCATTCCGGATAGTGGGAGGTGGCAGGAACGCCAGCATCATACCGGCTGACCCAGGACCGCTGCATGTGATCCTCCGGCCCGTGATCCGGTCAATTGGGTTGCCCGCGCAGCGCACTCGCCCGCTGTTGCACCGGCGGCGTCCATGCCTGCGCGGGATCGGCCATCTTCCGTTCCAAGCCCATCCAGAACCCTTCAAGATAGTCGAGGACCGCCTTCATACCGAGGCGAAAATCTTCCTTCTCCTTTTCCGACATGCTTGTGTTCGAGGTGCAATTCGCTCCCTCTACGGCTTCCATCGCATGCTCCATGGCCTTTTCGTGCTCGGACTCGAGTTCTCGGTGGAATGTGAAGTACGTAATGTCCATGTGCGGATGCCGATCCTGCTTCAACAGAGACAGGCCGGGAATCAGATGGTCCCACATCGTGATGGCCATATTCTCCAACCCGAATGAAGCCCCCAACGCCGCAGCGTGATTGCTGCTGCTGTACAGCTCCTCCATCCCTTCGATGTAGGCGCGAGTGGATGGTCGCATCGGGGTGGTCATCGCGTCGTGAATGCCGATGCCGAGGGAACGGAGAAAGTTTCGGTACAATAATTCATGGCGATTCTTAACCAGGCCATCGCCGAGTTCTGAGTAGAGGACTTTGGTCAACTCATCGGCAACGGCTTCATCTTCGGTGTTCACCAATTGGGCGGCGAGGATTCGGGGGAAGAAGCGTGCAAAACTATAAAACTCAACAGCGAACTCATGTAACTCTCTGTCGGTCAGGTCACCGGCTCGAAAACGTTTCAGGTAGGGATTATTGATCGCTCCATGTCGAAGCACGTCCACGCGCACTTGTTCGTAAAACGACATCGTGCACCTCCGCCGTCGTACAAGGACGCCCCCCAAAATTCCCAACGCGTTTCAGCCCCAATATCCTTTCTCTCGTTCGTCGCATGCTCAAATGATACAAAATCTATATTGAATGATGCAACTATTATGTTATAGTGTGATCACATGTGAATTGCACTCCTCCGGATACCGTACATGGCATGACACAATCCGACGTTCCAACGATGCCGCGCAGGAGGAACCGCCATGAAAGAAGCCATCGGTATTGATCACATTACCTTGTGCGTCAAGAACCTGGCAGCGACAGAATTTCTCTTCACAAAAATTCTTGGTTTTCACGTCATCTGGTCGGCGCAGGATGTGGGCAGCGACAAATCCAGCATGGACACCGTGGTCGTCCAACGGGGCGATGCGAAGATCGCGCTGATGCAGGGCAGAAACAAAGAACGCACATCCCAAATCTGCGAGTTCATCGACAAGTACGGCGAAGGCGTGCAGCACATCGCCATCGAGGTGGATGATATCGATGCCGTCTGCCGCGAGTGGGAAACCCATGGCGTCAGGTTCAGCGGAGACATCAAGGATGGTCGGGATGGTTTTGGTCCGCTCAGACAGCGATTCACCTATCCCCTGTTCCCGGGATGCGGAGTGTTCCTTGAACTGACGCAGCGACAGCATGGGCAGGAGGAATCCAAGACCTTCGTGCGCGCCACAGTCGAAGCGCTCTACAAAGACATCGAGCGTGATCAGCTCAAGGGTGTGGAGAAAACCATTGTCGATTACGAGACCCTTCCGCTTCCGTTTGCAGACGCTCCCTCCAATCCGTACCGGCGGGCGTCGTAAGATATCGAACCGCACCTGACGCGTCAGGAGGTTCCTGATGTACCTGGTGAAAAAAGGAACCGCTCCCAAGCAGGCCCACGTAGGGATTCCCGACGGCCTGCACGAAGAGGAGCATGGTCGCCAAGGATTCAGCGGCCCCTCTTCGCACCTCTACCACACCCATCCTCCGACCGCTTGGAGCAGGATCGAAGGTCCCCTGCGACCACGCGCCTTTACCTGCACGGAGTTGACCACTCCCGATCACCGTTCTGCCGATGGACGACCGGTCACAATTCTGGAAAGCCCCGATGCCCGCGTCTTTTTTTCGAGACGGGCGGAGACGATGCCCTATTTCATCCGGAATGCCGACGGGGACGAGATTGTCTTCGTGCACCATGGACGAGGCAGGTGGGAAACCGATTACGGGTTGCTGAGTTATGAGCCGGGCGACTATCTCGTGATTCCGAAAGGCACCACCTATCGGATCCATGTCGAGTCGAAGGAAGACCCAGGGCTGTTTCTCATTGTCGAGACCCCGGCGCCTGTCGCGTTGCCCGATCGCGGATCCCTCGGTCATCATGCATTATTCGACTTGGGTGTCCTGACCACGCCGGAACTCGCCCCGCCGCCGGAGGATGCAGAAAGCCGGCGAGAGTGGGAAGTGCGTATCAAGCGGGACGGCGACTACACGCGCGTCTACTACCCGTTTTATCCCATGGATGTCGCGGGCTGGAAGGGCGACCTCTGGGTGACCAAGCTCAATGTGCGGGACTTCCGTCCCGTCATCAGCCCGCGGTATCACCTTCCTCCCAGCGTGCACGTGACCTTTCAAGCCGGGGGACTCCTGATTTCGACCTTCGCGCCAAGGCCGCTCGAGACTGACCCGAGCGCACTCCGTGTCCCGTTCTATCACCGCAACATGGACTACGACGAAGTGCTCTTCTACCACCGGGGAAAATTCTTCAGCCGGGCCGGCATTCAGGCCGGCATGTTGACGCTCCATCCTCAGGGCATTCACCACGGCCCGCAACCGCAGGCCGTCGCAGCCGCCAAGAACAAGGAGCAGACGGATGAAGTCGCCGTGATGATCGAATCTCGACATGCCTTCAAGGTCATGCCGGACTTTGAAGCCGTCGAACTGAAGGATTACGCCATGAGCTGGAGTCGACCATGAAACTCATGAGCTTCCAAGTACGAACTCCTGTCGGAACCTTTACCAGAGTCGGCGCCTTGCACGATCGTCATATCGTAGATCTCAATATGGCCGCTGCCCGCTGGCTCACCGACCAACAGGAAGCACAGCCGCGCCGCCTCGCCGATGCGCAGGTACCGGCGGCGATGTTGGGATTTTTGGAGGGCGGCGCCTCTACGATGGCCGCTGCTCGTCGCGGCCTCGATCACGCGGTGGGTCTTGGCTCGTCTGTCACAGGTCCGGCCGGTGAGACGATCCTCTACGACGCGGCTGCCGTCCGGTTGACGGCTCCCCTCCCCAATCCTCCCTCCCTGCGCGATTTTATCGCCTTCGAAGACCACATCGCGGCGACCTCGAAAAGACGGGGACAACCGATTCCGCCGGAATGGTACAAGGCGCCTGTCTATTACAAGGGCAACCATCGGACCATCATCGGACCCGATCACGATCTGCGCTGGCCGCTGAACACGACGAAACTGGATTACGAATTGGAGCTGGCCTGCATCATCGGACGCAAAGGGACAGACATCGCTGAACGGGAGGCCACGAATTACATCGCCGGTTATACGATCATGAACGATTTCAGCGCCAGGGACATCCAGTTTCAGGAAATGGCCTGTCGGCTCGGCCCTGCCAAGGGCAAGGACTTCGCGACTGCCATCGGACCCTGTATCGTCACGCCCGATGAGATCCAAGACCTGGCCTCGTTGCGGATGATCGCACGCGTGAATGGAGAGGTCTGGTCGGAAGGGCGGTTCGGCACGATCCATTGGTCCTTCCCGCAAATGATCGAACATGTGTCGCGAGGCGAATTCATCTATCCCGGCGATCTGTTCGGATCGGGCACGGTCGGCGGCGGCTGCGGGTTGGAACTCGACCGGTATCTCAAGCCGGGAGATGTCGTCGAACTGGAGATTCAGCCGATCGGGACCCTCAGAACGACTATCGCGGCGAAAGAATAAAAGGAGCGAGCGGCGAACATGATGTCATCGATTGTGAAGTCCTCGGAGCTTGCGATTCATGAGTTGGTGGACCGGCAGAGAAAGCTCTATGAGGGTCCGGAGATCGAGGCGAGGCTCGAACGCCTCATCCATGACGTTCCGCATCCCACCCTCTCGTCCTGGGATATCCATCGGCTGCTGAATACCTCACGGGCGGTGTATTTCGATAGCCATGTGGAAGTGGTCTCCGGCCACCATACGGACATCTATCTGCGGTTCGAGTCCATCGCGCGATTCCCTGAACTCGTGACCATCATCGCATCCAACATGGCAGAGTGGATCTTGCAGACGTTTCGACAGGACCCGCCGGCTGGCATTGTCGCGACTTCGTCGGACGCACGCCTCCTTGCGGAGCGAACGGGCGAAATCCTCGCCGGTCGTATGCCGCTGCGCATCGTGCTCACGCCGTTCAACCACGAGACGGGCAAGATCGGGACTGAAATTATCCGTGGCACAGTCGAAGCCGGAGACCGCTTTCTCGCCTTGAACGACGTCACCACTCGCGGCATGTGTGTCAGCAAACTGGGGAAAGTCGTCACAGATCGCGGCGGAGCACTCGCGGGCATGATGGTCTTTGCCAGACGAGACAGCGGGCAATTCCCATTGATGGATGAGCTGACGGCGACCTATCCGTTCTACTTCAGCGTCGACTTGGACATGCCGCAGTGGGAAGCGGCCGACTGTCCCTTCTGTAAGGAGAAGAAGCCGTTGTTGTCCTGGAAGGATCTCCCGGAGCTCTGACAATAGGGTCACCAAGAACAAGAGGAGGAGGCTATGGACCAGGCCGTCGGCGCGAATGACATCAAACGCAGCGACCTCCTTGAGATGTACTACTACCTCCGGCTGACGAGAAGCTTGGAAGACCGGATCACCGCCCTGTACCGGCAGGGTCGGATCGTCGGCGGCGTGTATACCAGTCACGGAATGGAGGCGATCGCCGTCGGGTATGCCTCGGCGCTGAAACCCGATGATGTCATCGCGCCGTTTCACCGCGACATGGGAGCCTTCCTGATTCGCGGATTCTCCCCCGGCGAGATCATCGCTCAATATCTCGGCAAACGGACCGGACCCACCAAAGGAAAAGACGGCAATGTCCACATGGGCGATCTGAAACGCGGGATGCTCGGATTCGTCAGCCACCTGGCCGACAACATGCCGGTCGCGGCCGGCGCCGCGCTGGCGTTCAAGATCAGAGGAGAGTCGCGCGTCGCCTTTGCCGGAACCGGCGATGGCGGAACGAGTCGCGGCGATTTTCATGAAGCTATGAATTTTGCGGCGGTGCGCAGACTCCCCGTCGTGTTCTTCTGCACCAACAATCAATATGCCTACTCGACGCCGTTGCGCTATCAAATGGCGATTACGGATGTCGTCGACCGGGCGAAGGCCTACGGCATGCCGGGCGAGATCGTGGACGGCAACGATGTGGCAGCCGTCTATCTGGCCTCCAAACGAGCCGTGGCCAAGGCTCGGGCCGGCGAAGGACCGACGTTTCTCGAGTTCAAGACCATGCGCATGCATGGCCACTCCGAACATGATGCGGCGAAGTATGTCCCGCGTGAGCTGCTGGAAGAATGGAAAACCAAAGATCCCGTCGTCAGGGCCGAACATCTCGTGGCTCAGTTAGGGTATGGCGATGAATCTTACTTCCACGAGGTCGGCGAACGGGTCAAGAAGGAAGTCGACGCAGGAACAGAATTCGCCGAACAGAGCCCGCTTCCGGAGGGGCCGGAGACGCTGGTGGGAGTCTTCGCGACAGAGGACGAGGTGCAACCATGACGACAGCGACGGCCGCGCAAGAGGTCACTTACGTGGAAGCCATTTCGCAGGCCTTGGACGAGGAAATGAGCCGTGACGAACGCGTGTTCCTCATGGGCGAAGACATCGGCGCCTATGGCGGGGCCTTCAAGGTCACCGAAGGGTTCCTGAAAAAATATGGCGAATGGCGCGTCTTGGATACGCCGCTGTCGGAATCCGGCTTCGTGGGCGCCGCCATCGGAGCGGCCATGATGGGCTTGCGGCCGGTGGTCGAAATGCAGTTCGCCGACTTCATTTCCTGCGCCTTCGACCAGATTACCGAAGTCGCCGCAAAGAATCACTACCGCTGGGGCGCGGCGGTGCCCATGGTCATTCGAGCTCCGTTCGGCGGCGGCGTCCACGGCGGCCCGTTTCACTCCGAATGTCCCGAAGGCTGGTTCTTCCATTCTCCCGGGCTCAAGATCGTGGCTCCCTCCACCCCCTATGACGCCAAGGGACTCTTGAAGGCCGCAATTCGGGATCCCAACCCGGTCCTCTACTTCGAACACAAGTTTCTCTATCGGCGGATCAAGGCGACATTGCCGCAGGAGGACTATATCGTCCCCCTGGGAAAGGCCGACGTGAAGCGCACCGGCAGCGACGTATCGATCATCACGTATGGGGCGATGGTGCATTTGGCCCTGGAAGCCGCGGAGCTGCTGAATAAAGAAGGAATCGATCTTGAAGTGGTCGATCTGCGCACGTTGATCCCCCTCGACAAGGAGACGATTTACACGTCGGTACGCAAGACCAGCAAGGCCATCATGCTCCATGAAGACAACAAAACCGGCGGCATCGGGGCCGAGATCTCGGCGCTGCTGGCGGAAGAATGCTTCGACTGTCTGGACGGGCCGATTCTCCGCATCGCCCCGCCGGACACGCCGGTGCCGTTCAGCACGCCGTTAGAAGAATTCTTTCTTCCCAAAGTGAGCGACATCGTGGCAGGAGCGAAGAAGTTGGCGGCGTATTAACTCGCGTAAGGCGTGAGGGGTCAGGCGTAGTGTGGACGGAGGAACATGGCAACCGACATCGTCATGCCCCAGTTGGGTGAAAGTATCGCCGAAGGGACCGTCGTCAAGTGGCTAATCCCGCAGGGCGGCGCCGTCGAAAAGGACCAACCGCTCCTGGAGGTGGAGACCGAGAAGGTCGCGCTCGACATTCCATCTCCCGCGACAGGGTTCCTGACGGAAATCCTTGTGTCGGAAGGTGAGACCGTTCCAGTGGGAAGGTTGCTGGCCAGACTCGATAACCAGCCGGCTGCCGGTGTCGTCAATCGTGTCGGAGGCGTGGGGGTGCGACCGATGGAGGCGGCGCCGGAAGGCGAGCACCACTATTCACCCGCGGTCAGGCAACTGGCAAAAGTACAGGGGGTGGACTTGGCCACAGTCACCGGAACCGGTGAGGGCGGCCGAGTCACGAAGAAAGACCTGCTAGACGTTATCGCCAAGCGTGCAGCGACGGGGGATACCTCATCTCCTCACGCCTCCCCCCTCACGCCTCACGAAGAAGTGTTGCCGCTCACCCAGATGCGAAAGACCATCGCGGAACGTATGGTCCTGAGTCGCCGTACTGCTGCTCATGTGGCAACCTTCTTTGAGGCGGATTTCTCCGGCATCGCCAGGTTCCGCGAGGGTCGCTCGCTGACCTATCTGCCGTTCATGATCAACGCGGTGACCCGTGCCATGAAGGACCTGCCGCTGTTGAACTCGACTTGGCGCGAGCAGGGAATCGCGATCAAGAAGGATATCCATATGGGCATCGCAGTGGCGCTCGATGAAGGCCTCCTGGTTCCCGTCATCCGCCATGCCGATCGGAAGGGACTCAATCAACTGGCTCATGAAGTGGCTGATCTGGCGGAACGGGCCAGGAGCAAGCGGCTGACTCCCGAAGAGGTCCAGGACGGCACCTTCACCATCACCAACCACGGCGGATTCGGAAGCCTGTTCAGCACGCCGATCATCAATCAGCCACAAGCCGCCATTCTCGGGGTGGGATCGGTGCAGAAACGCGCCGTCGTGATCAACGATGCGATCGCCATCCGTCCCATGTGTTATCTGAGCCTGTCTTTCGACCATCGGGTGATCGATGGCGCCACAGCCGATCGCTTCATGTCGAAAGTGAAGAACCATCTCGAAAAGAGCGACTGGGAGAAGTTCCTGTGATCACTAGACAACGAGCCGTCATCGTGAGTGCGGTCCGAACCCCGATGGGCAGCTTCAACGGGGGATTCAGTTCGATTCCCTCCACCAAGCTAGGCAGCCTCGTCATTGCTGAAGCCTTGAAACGCATCCAGTTGCCGAGTAACCGAGTCGATGAGGTGCTCATGGGCTGCGTCCTGAGCGCCGGACTTGGCCAGGCGCCGGCCAGGCAAGCGGCGATCGGCGCAGGACTGCCCCACTCCGTCGGAGCCGTGACCGTCAACAAAGTCTGCGGGTCCAGCCTTCAGACCGTGATCATGGCGGCGCGGGCCATCGTGCTGGGAGAAGCGCTGGTGCTGGTGGCCGGTGGAATGGAAAACATGACCCGCGCCCCGTTCCTGCTGGAGAAGGCCCGACAGGGCTATCGTCTGGGCCATGGAGAACTGACGGACAGTCTGATCAAGGACGGGCTGTGGGATGTCTACAACCAGTTTCATATGGGCAATGCCGGAGAACTATGCGCCGCCAAGTATCGATTGTCCCGACAGGAAGTGGACGACTTTGCCCTGGAAAGCTACAGCCGTGCGCGAGAAGCGATCGCGACCGGCGCCTTCAAACGGGAAATCGTCCCGGTCGAGCTGCCGCAGAAGACAGGAGCGCCGCTCATCCTGTCGGAGGACGAGGAACCCAATCGCGTGGATCTGACGAGGCTGCGGCAGCTCAAGCCGGTCTTTCAAGAAGATGGGGTCTTGACCGTGGGTAATTCACCTTCCTGCAACGACGGAGCTGCGGCATTGGTCATCATGGCGGAAGAGGAAGCCAGCCGGCTTGGTCTCGCGCCGATGGCGCGCATCGTGAGTTATGCAGGCGCCGCGCTCGCGCCTGAATGGTTCACCATTGCACCGGTGGAGGCGATCCGGCGGCTGCTGAAACAAACGGGGCTTTCCATCGGCGACATCGATCTGTTCGAGATCAACGAAGCGTTCTCGGCCGTCTCGCTGGCCATCAATCGTGAGCTTGGATTGGACCCGAAGAAAGTCAACGTCAATGGCGGCGCGGTGGCCTTGGGCCACCCTATCGGTGCGACCGGGGCAAGGCTCATCACGACATTGATCCATGCCATGGAAGCGCGTGGTGTCCATCGCGGACTGGCCGGCCTCTGTATCGGAGGCGGAGAAGCGCTTGCGCTGCTGGTGGAACGCAGCGAATGATGAATTAGGAATGATGAATGGCTGGTGCAATGACGATCGACGACATCAGGACCATCGGAGTCGTGGGGGCGGGCCAAATGGGACGAGGCATTGCGCAGGTGCTGGCGACCGCGGGTTGGAATGTCCTGCTGGTGGACGTGACGGAAGAGGCACTGGAAGCGGCCATCAGGAAAATCTGGGAGGGAGTCAAGAAAGCGGTAGAGAAGGGTGCGCTGCGCGGTGACCAAGCAGGATCGGCCATGGCGCTCATTCACCCGCTGAGACACATGGAGCGATTGCGAGAAGCGCAGGTCGTGATCGAGGCCATCCCGGAAGAGCCCGGCATGAAACGGGCGCTGTTCGCGCAACTCGGACAAGTCTGCGCGCCATCGACGGTGCTCGCCAGCAATACATCCTCAATCTCGATTGCGAGCCTGGGCATGGCTTCGGGCCGTCCCGATCGTGTCGTCGGCATCCATTTCATGAACCCGGTTCCAGTCATGCGACTCGTCGAGGTTGTGCGTGCGGTCGAGACTTCCGAGTATACGGTGCAACTCGCGCTGGACCTCGTGCGTCGGGCCGGCAAGACCGCGGTCGTCTGCAAGGACTTTCCCGGCTTCATCGTCAACCGCGTGCTCATTCCCATGATCAACGAAGCCATCTTCGCGCTGGAGGATGGGGTAGCGTCGGCTGATGCCATCGATCTGGCGATGGTGGAAGGGACCAATCATCCGATGGGGCCGTTGGCGTTGGCAGATCGCATCGGCCTGGATACGGTGCTCGCGATCTGTGAGGTCCTGCATCAGGATCTCGGCGATCCCAAATTCCGCCCCTGCCCTCTGTTGCGTAAGTATGTCGAAGCCGGTTGGCTCGGCAGGAAAAGCGGGCACGGATTCTATCTTTACGGGGACCGGCCGGTCGCGAATGTGACCTAATCCTGTCGTTCTCGTTCCTTTTGCGGAGGATGCCTGTCATGAACGAGCGGAAATCTCGATTCACCTCCCTCTCGGGTCTGGACATCGAGCGGGTCTACACCCCTGACCATCTGAAGGGTTGGAGCGTCGAGCAGGAGCTCGGCCAACCGGGCACATTTCCCTACACTCGCGGCATCTATCCGACTATGTACCGGAGTCGGCTTTGGACCATGCGGCAATTTGCCGGATTCGGCTCCGCGTACGATACCAATAAGCGGTTCAAGTATCTATTGGAGCAGGGCCAAACCGGACTCAGTGTCGCCTTCGACCTTCCGACGCTCATGGGCCTCGATTCGGATGATCCGAGAGCGCGTGGCGAAGTGGGCTACTGCGGCGTGGCGATCTCATCGCTCGCCGACATGGAGCGGCTGTTCGACGACATCCCGCTCGATCAGGTCACCACGTCGATGACGATCAACGGGCCGGCCGCGGTGATCTTCGCCATGTATCTGGCGGTCGCGGAGAAACGCGGTATTCCGTTCGACCGCCTCGGCGGCACGATTCAGAACGACATCCTGAAGGAATACATCGCGCAGAAGGAGTGGCTCTTCCCGCCGGAACCGCACATTGCATTGATCGTCGAGACGATGGCCTATTGCGCGAGCCATGTCCCGAAGTGGCATCCCATCAGCATCAGCGGCTACCACATTCGGGAGGCCGGCTCCACGGCGGTCCAGGAACTTGCCTTTACCCTCTACGACGGACTGACCTACGTGGAGGCGGCTGTAAAGTCCGGGCTCGATGTGGATGCATTCGCACCACAGCTGTCCTTCTTCTTCAACGTGCACAATGATTTCTTTGAAGAGATCGCCAAATTCCGCGCAGCCCGGCGGTTGTGGGCTCGCGAAATGGAGCGGCGTTACCATCCCAAAAATCCCCGTTCCCTTCAACTCCGCTGCCATGCCCAGACGGCCGGCTGCTCCCTCACCGCCCAACAACCGATGAACAACGTGGTGCGGACCACGCTCCAGGCACTCGCCGCAGTGCTCGGCGGGACTCAATCGCTCCACACCAACTCGATGGATGAAACCTTGGCCCTGCCCACTGAGGACGCAGTGAAGCTCGCCCTCAGGACACAACAGGTCATCGCTGCCGAGAGTGAAACGGTCAACACCGTCGATCCATTGGGCGGTTCCTATTTCGTCGAGTCGCTGACGAATCGATTGGAAGAAGGGGCCCAGGAGTATTTTGGCAGGCTGGACGAGATGGGCGGCATGGTTCGCGCGATCGAGCGAGGGTTTCCGCAGCGGGAGATACTCGATGCGTCGCAACGCTACCAACGTGAAATGGAACAGAAAGAACGGAGCATTATCGGTGTGACCGATCATGTTGAGCAGGAGGGCTGCCCCATCCCTATTTTAAAGATCGGACCGGAGGTCGAACAAGAACAGGTGGCGTGCCTGTCCGATCTCAGAAAATCACGTGATCCCTTCAAGATGGCCGGCTCACTGGAAGAACTGCAGGAGATGGCTGCCTGTCATCAGAGTCTCATGCCTTCTCTGATTGAAGCGGTGAAGGCCAAGGCCACGTTGGGCGAGATTTGCGCGGCGCTGAAGGAAGTGTATGGGACCTATCACGAACCGGTGGTGTTGTGAAGCTCGGAGCCTTTGAAATTTACCCCGTGACCGACGGCCGGTTTCGACTGGACGGCGGGGCCATGTTCGGGGTGGTGCCGAAAGCGCTGTGGCAGAAGTGCTGTCCGGCGGATGAGCTGAATCGCATCCCGCTCAATCTGACCTGCTTGCTGATCCGGGCACATGGCAAGAACATTCTGGTGGATACGGGGCTGGGCGATAAGGAGGATGCGAAGTTCCTGTCGATGTTTGCGGTCGAGCGAACCCCAACTTTGCACGACTCCTTAAAACAGCAGGGCCTCAGTCGTGACGACATTCATCTGGTGGTCAACACGCATCTGCACTTTGATCATGCCGGAGGCAATACGGTCACCAACGGGAACGGCACCCTGCGGTCGGCCTTTCCCAAAGCGACCTACTACGTGCAACAGGGGGAGTACGAAGACGCAATCGCGGCCAATGAACGGACGAGGGCCAGTTACCGCCGCGACAATTTCACACCGGTCGCGCAACTGAATCAGTGGGAGTTCCTGCAGGGCGATACGGAACTCCTGCCGGGAGTGAGCACGGTCGTCACGGCCGGCCATACGCGCTTCCACCAAAGCGTCAAGGTGGAATCGGAAGGCCGAGTCGCATTTTTCCTGGGCGACCTTATCCCGACCGTCTCGCATCTGCCGCTGCCCTACATCATGGGATACGACCTCTATCCGATCCAGACGCTCGACACCAAGCGCTGGGTACTGGATCGAGCCTTCGAGGAAGATTGGCTCCTGGTTTTCGAGCACGATCCGCTGATCCAGGCCGGTCATGTCAGGAAAGATGCGGAAGGAAGGTATTTTCTGCAAGAGGTGAAGTTATGGCAGTAGCCACGGCACCACTTCGGGTCTTGATCGGCAAGGTGGGATTGGATGGACACGACCGGGGCGTCAAGCTCGTCGTCCGGGCGCTCCGTGATGCGGGGGTAGAGATCATTTATACGGGGCTCCATCAAACTCCGGAACAGATCGTGGCAACCGCAATCCAGGAAGACGTGCAGGCCATCGGTCTCAGCATCCATTCCGGCGCCCATAACTCGCTGTTTCCCCGCGTGCTGGAACTGCTGAAGGAGCAGGGTGCAGGAGACGTGACGCTGTTCGGCGGAGGAATCATTCCTGATGGCGACGTACCGCGGCTGAAAGCAGCCGGGGTGCAGATGTTGTTTCGGCCCGCCACGCCGATGCATGACATCGTGGACTTCGTGAAGGGGCTTCGAGTCGAGCATTGAGAGGATTCCTGAGATGCGCTTGTTGAAGACTGCAGTGGTCCAGGCCTCGGAAGACTTTCGCCGTGCCCATTCCCATTACGAAAGCCTGATGGCCGATCTCAAGAAACACCTGGCCTTGGTGCAGGCAGGTGGACCGGCCGATGCCGTCGCGCTCCACAAGAAACGTGGAAAGCTGACGGCTCGCGAGCGCATTGCTGCGCTGCTCGATCCAGACTCCCCCTGGATCGAATTGAGCGCTCTGGCCGCCTTCGGCCTCCATGACAATCAGGTCCCTGCCGCTGGGTTGATCACCGGCATCGGCTCCGTGTCCGGACGATTCTGTGTCATCGCGGCGAATGATGCGACGGTCAAAGGGGGTACCTATTTCCCAATGACCATCAAGAAGCATCTACGGGCGCAGGAGATTGCGATCGAAAACCGGCTGCCGGCGATCTATCTCGTAGATTCAGGCGGCGTGTTCCTGCCGATGCAGGCCGAGGTTTTTGCCGACAAGGAGCATTTCGGGCGGATCTTCTTCAACCAGGCGCGCATGTCCGCAGCCGGTATCCCTCAGATCGCCGTCGTCATGGGCATGTGCACGGCCGGCGGCGCCTACGTGCCGGCCATGTGTGATGAGAATGTCATCGTGAAAGGGACCGGCACCATTTATCTGGCCGGACCGCCTCTGGTGAAGGCTGCGACCGGCGAAGTGGTCACAAGCGAGGAACTGGGCGGCGCCGATCTGCATACCCGTCTGTCCGGCGTCAGCGATCATCTGGCGCAGGACGACCGGGAGGCCTTAGAAATCTGCCGTTCGATCATCACCACGTTGGGGCGAAGGCCTCCCAGACTTCGTCGAGAAAAGATCGACGAACCTCTGTATCCAGCCGAAGAACTCTATGGAATCATTCCCAGCAATCCCCGTCAGAAGTGGGAAGTCCGGGAGGTGATTGCGCGGCTCGTGGACGGAAGCCGCTTCCACGAATTCAAGGCCCGGTACGGTTCCACGCTGGTCTGCGGATTCGCCCATTGGATGGGCCACCTGGTGGGGATCGTCGCCAACAATGGGGTGCTGCTCTCGGAGTCCGCGCTGAAGGGCGCGCATTTTGTTCAGCTCTGTGCGCAACGGCGCATTCCGCTCGTGTTTCTGCAAAACATCACCGGTTTCATGGTCGGGAAAGATTATGAGACCAGGGGCATCATCAAAGACGGCGCCAAGATGGTGCAGGCCGTCGCGACTGCCGAGGTCTCCAAGTTCACGATTCTGATCGGCGCCTCCCACGGAGCCGGCAACTATGCCATGTGCGGGCGCGGCTACGGTCCCCGATTCCTGTTCTGCTGGCCCAACGCTCGGATCTCAGTGATGGGCGCGCAACAGGCCGCGCAGGTACTGGTCACGGTGAAGCAACAACAACGCGAGCGGGAAAAGGGAAGGCTCTCGGAGGAAGAACAGCAACGGATCACCGAGGCCACCATTCAACAATATGAACAGGAAGGCAGCCCCTATTTCAGCAGCGCGCGTCTCTGGGACGATGGCATTCTGGATCCAGTGGAGACACGCAAGGTCCTGGGTCTCTGCCTTGATATCGCAGCGTCCACTCCGACGAGAGAAACCCATGCGCCGGTGTTTCGTATGTGAGCATCGCAACGGCTGAGGAGGCAGGAATGCGTCGGTACACGACCCTGGCGATTGAATCAAATGGTAGCATCCTCGACGTCACGATCGACAGGCCTGAACGACGCAACGCCTTCGACGGCCGGATGGTGACGGAACTCACTGAGGCGTTCGAGGAGTTGGCGCAGGAGCCGTCGCTGAGAGGAGTGGTGCTGGCCAGTGCCGGGTCGGTCTTTTGCGCCGGAGCCGACATTCAGTGGATGCGGTCCACATCGCCAATCTCGGATGCCCAGGCGAGGGATGACGCCCATCGTCTCACCCGCATGTTTCGCACGATCGACGAATCCCCTTGTCCGGTCATCGCCCGGGTGCAGGGGCCGGCCTTCGGAGGGGGGCTCGGACTGATGGCGGTCTGCGATATTGTCGTCGCGGCGGAGGATGCGACGTTTTCGCTCAGCGAGGCCAGGCTCGGTTTGATCCCGGCGGTCATCGCGCCCTTTCTCCTGCGCAAGGCGGGCGAATCCTTTCTTCGACGGTATTGTCTGACCGGCGAGACATTTTGCACATCGGTTGCCCACCGGTTTGGCCTCGTCCATGACGTCGTTCCCCAGAGCGATCTTGACGATAGAATCACCGAATTAATCGAGGCGATCATGCGTCTGGCTCCCCGCGCAACCAGGGAGAGCAAAGCGTTGCTTCACAGAATACTTCCCTTACCCGATGGGGATCGTTGGACGGCGTGCGCAGAGGCCAACGCCGGGGCTCGTTGCGCTTCGGAGGCGAGTGAAGGACTCCGAGCCTTTGTGGAAAAGCGGCTGCCATCATGGGCCAAACCGCACGAACCGAAACCGGATCAGGAGGCGCTCAAGTCATAGGATGTTGCAGCCCGGCGCACATAACCCACACCTGGCGCCCGTCCGAATCACCGACGTGTCTCCGCGAGACGGGCTGCAAAATGAATCGGCCTTCGTGCCGACGGCGCGCAAAATTGCCTTGATCAATGCCTTGTCACGAACCGGTGTGGCGGAAATTGAAGCAGGCTCCTTCGTGTCACCCACCGCCATCCCGCAGCTTGCGGATTCCGATGAGGTCTTCCGCGCCATCGAGCGGATCCCGGGAGTCACCTATTCTGCCTTAGTCCCGAACGAACGCGGCCTTGAGCGTGCGCGAGCGGCGGCTGTGAACAAAATCGCGGTCTTCACGGCGGCCTCGGACAGCTTCACGCGGCGTAACATCAAGGCGACCGTTCAGGAATCACTCATCCGCTTCAGACCGATTGTGACGGGGGCTAAACGGGACGGTATGCTGGTGCGGGGCTATGTGTCGACCGCGGTGTTCTGCCCCTACGAAGGTCGTATTCCACCTGCGCGTGTGCGGGACGTGATGAAGCGACTGCTCGATCTTGGTGTGGATGACATCTCGTTGGGCGAGACGATCGGCAAGGCCTCGCCGTCGGACATACGGGCGTTGCTCGATACCGTGATGTCGCACGTCGAATCGGTTCGCCTGTCGCTTCATTTCCATGACACCTACGGGATGGCCGTCGCCAATGCGCTCACGGCCTGGTGGGACTATGGGATCACGGCCTTCGATTGTTCGGCGGGAGGCCTCGGCGGCTGTCCCTATGCTCCCGGCGCATCCGGCAATGTCGCAACGGAGGATTTGGTCTTCGCACTGAAAGCATCCGGCGCCAGCGTGCCGGTGGATGAAATGCTGGTGGTCGCATGTGCGCAACAGCTCAGCGACGCGGTACGGCATCCTCTGAACTCGCGGCTGTCGCAGTTCCTTCATCTTCGGAAGCCGCAGCCCGCACTGAAGGGGTGACATGAGCCAAGCTTGTATCGGTCGATCATTGAAACGGGAGGATGCCGTGACCCTGGCCGAACAGGTCATGGCCGGTGAGGTCCGGGCTGTGGCACGCGTGATCACCTTGCTCGAAAACCAGGACCCAGTCGGAACCGCAGTCCTGAACCACCTGGCACCAACCGCGAAGCGCGCCATGGTGATCGGCATCACCGGTTATCCCGGTACGGGCAAGAGCACAGTGATCGATCAACTCATCACAGCCTATCGCCGCCTCGGAAAAAAAGTCGGCGTCCTGGCGGTCGATATCAGCAGCCCTATCACGGGCGGGGCTGTGCTAGGCGACCGCATCAGGATGCAGCATCATGCGGACGATCCATCCGTGTACATCCGCAGCATGGCGACGCGTGGTCAGCAGGGTGGGCTCGCGCGGGCGACGCGGGAGGCGCGGCGGGTGTTAGAAGCAGCCGCCTACGACGTGATTCTGATTGAGACGGTCGGCGTCGGCCAGAACGAGATCGACATCATCCAGGTGGCCGAAACAGTGGTGGCCCTGGTGGCGCCGGGGCTCGGCGACGACATCCAGGCCATGAAGGCGGGTTTGTTAGAGGTCGCGGACATTGTGGTCGTGAACAAAGGCGACTACGAAGGCGCCGATGTCGCCATACGGGATCTGCGCGAATGGTGCAATCCTGTCCTTCGCACCGTCGCCGTGAAAGGTGAAGGGATTCCCGAACTGATCGCGATCATCGCCGAGCACCAACGAGTGCAAGACCTCGACAGCCCGGGCTTGAACAAGCGTACCGGACGATTCATCGACCGTGGAGCCCGTGGAGGGTGACATGCCCCATCAATCGTTGACCATCTCACACCATGTCGCGCGGATCACCTGTCACCATCCACCGGCAAACGTGTTGAATCTGTCCGTCCTCAAAGAACTGGAGGCGTAGAGTCATGCCAGGTGTCAGCATGCTGGCGGATCACCTTGCAGGCTACACACAGACCCTCTGTTACGACGACCTGCCTGGCGAAGTCGTACATGAGGTCAAGCGACGGATCCTCGACAGCCTGGGCTGTGCGTTCGGCGCCTGGGGCGCGCCCCCCTGTAGGATCGCGCGCCACATCGCGCAGTCCGTCAAGGTTCCCGGCGGCGCGACGCTCTGGGGAACGACGCACAAGACTCTGCCGGATCTGGCGGCCTTCGCCAACGGCGCGCTGGTCCGCTACCTCGATTTCAACGACACCTATCTGTCCAAAGAACCGGCCCATCCCTCGGACAATCTTGCGGCGGTCCTCGCAGCCGGCGAAACAACCCATGCATCCGGCAAACGAGTCATCCAGGCCATCGCCTTGGCCTATGAAATCCAGTGCCGGCTCTGTGATGCAGCCGCGTTGCGGCCCCGTGGGTGGGACCATGTGACCTATGGGTCAATATCGTCTGCGCTCGGCGTGGCCAAAACCATGAAACTCTCGGAAGCGCAAACCCTGCAGGCCATCAATCTGGCCGGCGTAGCCAACGTGGCGCTCCGACAAACCAGGGTCGGCGATATGTCCATGTGGAAGGCCTGCGCCTTTTCAAATGCCGCACGCAATGGAGTCTTCGCCGCTCTTCTCGCTCAGCGAGGCATGACAGGCCCTGCGCCGATTTTCGAAGGTGAAAAAGGCTTCATGAAGCTGGTCTCCGGACCATTCGAGCTGCCGATGCTCGGCGGAGAGAACGCTCCCGGCGACAAGCCGGTCCCGTTCAAGATACTCGACAGCTACATCAAACATTTCCCGGTGGAATACCACGCACAGACTGCGGTCGAAGCGGCATTGGCTCTGCGAGCCTTGTTGATCGAGGCGGAAGGGGCGCACGTGACCGAGAGCCTGACCGATGTCGAGATCGGAAGTTATGACGTGGCCATTGAAATTATCGGGCGGGATCCCGAGAAGTGGCAGCCGGTGACGAGGGAAACGGCCGACCACAGCTTCCCCTATTGTGTGGCGGTGGCGTTGCTCGATGGCCGCGTGACGCCTCATTCGTTCGATTCGAAGCGACTGCGGGACGCTGCCCTCCATGAGCTGATGAAAAAGATCCGCGTCGTGACTCAACCGGAATTCGTGGATCGCTACCCCGCAGCGATGCCGACCCGCATCACGGCCAGGACGACGGCGGGTAACCTCTACATGAAGCAGGTGGACGTTCCACTCGGCCATCCCGGCAATTCCATGTCGGACGGGGACGTGGAAGACAAATTACGCCGGCTCGCCTCGAGACGGGTCGGTCGCGCGCGAGTCGACAGACTCATCGACTTCGTGTGGAAACTGGAACGAGAGAAAGACATCGGCAAACTGATGCCGCTCTTGAGGGTGACGCATCGTGACGCCTAACCACTCGGCGCCCTCAAAAACACAACGTCTGCGTGAGCTGCTGGCCACCGGCACGGTGGCCATCCCCGGTGCGTTTAATGCGTTGACGGCCATCCAAATCGAACGGGCCGGCTATGAATTGGTATACGTGTCGGGAGCGGCTATCTCAGCGGCCCGCGGTCTGCCCGATATCGGCCTGATCACGTTGACGGAGATGGCGAGGGAAGCGGCGACCATCGCCAAGGCAGTGGCCATTCCGACCATCGTTGATGCGGACACCGGTTATGGTCCGCCTTCGGCTGTGAGGGAGGCTGTCCAGGAATTTGAGCGGGCCGGATTGGCCGGCATGCAGATCGAAGATCAAGAGACGGCGAAGAAATGCGGCCATCTGTCAGGCAAACGATTGATTCCGATTGTTGACATGGTGGCCAAGGTCAAGGCGGCCGTCCAGGCAAGGCGCGATCGGGATTTCGTGATTGTGGCGCGCACGGACGCGCGGACCGTCGATGGGCTGGACGCCGCCATTCAACGGGCCCTGGCCTATGTCGAGGCCGGAGCGGACGCGCTGTTTCCCGAAGCGCTGTTGTCCGCCGGAGAGTTCGGGACCTTTGCCCTGGAGATGAAGAAGGTAGGCGTCCACGTGCCTCTGATCGCCAATATGACGGAATTCGGCAAGACGCCCTACCTGAGCGTCGGCGAGTTCGAGTCGTTGGGTTATCGCGGCGTCCTGTTTCCCGTCAGCACGTTGCGGGTCGCGACGCGGGCCGTCGAGAAACTGCTGGTTGAACTGAAGTTCTTTGGCTCCCAGCGGGATTGGCTCGATCACATGATGACGCGGCACGAGCTCTACGAGCTGCTTCGGTACGAGAACGATGAGGAACCGACAGGGAGGCCCTATGAACCAGGCGATCCAAGAACAGCCCGTGACTAAGGTGCCGAATCATTCCTCCTACAGCCCCGGGTTGGAGGGGGTCATAGCCGGAGAATCGGCGCTCTGTCAGGTGGATGAAGGAGAGGCGGGACTCCGCTATCGGGGTTATGCGATCGGTGACTTGGCGAAGTGGAGCAGCTTCGAAGAAGTGGCCTACCTTCTTCTCTTCGGCCACCTGCCGAAGCGGACAGAGATGGAGGAATTCTCCGAACTACTGGTGCAGAATCGACGCCTCCCCGATTCGGTGCAACGTTTTGTGGAAAGCGTGCAACCGGGCATGCATCCCATGGACGTCTTGCGGACCGGGATTTCGCTGCTCGGTTTGAACGATCCTGACGCGCAGGATGGGTCGCACGAGGCGAACCTCCGAAAATCGGTGCGGTTGCTGAGTCAGATCCCCCTGCTGATCGCCGGCAGCTATCGGGTCATGACTGGAAGCGGACCGACAAGGCCGGACCAAACCGGGAGCTTCGCGCAACACCTGCTGCAGCTGGTGGCAGGCCGAAAAGACGGTGATCCGGGCGTTGCCATGGCACAGGCGCTGAATGTGTCGCTGATTCTGTACGCGGAGCATGAGTTCAATGCCTCCACGTTTGCCGCCCGCGTCACGGCCTCCACCCTCACCGATCTACATGGGGCCATCACGGCGGCTGTGGCGACGTTGAAAGGTCCGCTCCATGGCGGCGCAAACGAAGCAGTGGCCTCGATGCTCGTCGAAATCGGCAGTCCGGATCGGGCGGAGTCCTGGGTGCGCGAGGCGCTCGCAAGGAAACGACGGGTGATGGGATTCGGGCATCGCGTGCTCCGGCAGGGCGACGCGCGATCGGCGATCATCCAGCGCCATGCCGAACGACTCAGTCATCTCTGCGGCGACAACAGCTGGTACGAAATGGCCTCCACCATCCACCGCATCATGCGAGAGGAGAAGGGACTCCATCCCAATCTCGATTTCTATACGGCAGTGGCGTACCTGCTGATAGGCATCCCGCGTGAACTGTCCACCCCGTTGTTCGTCTGTTCACGCATCACCGGCTGGTGCGCGCACGTCATGGAGCAGCAGGAGCACAACCGGCTGATCAGACCGCGAGCCCTGTATACAGGACCAGCGCCGAGGACCTATGAGCCTCTTGACCGGCGTGCATGACAGAATCGAGCAGGCCCGCGACGCCTCAGGGCGCTCTTCAGACCTTCCCTGGGTCTCGTTCGCCGAATTCTTTCGATCGCGCGTGTACGACCCGCGGCTCGTCACCAGGAATTTCCTGACCTACTGCGACGACGAGCGCCGCCTGCGTCGCACCTACAGCTATGCGGAATTCGGCACGGTGGTCGAACGGATGGCCGATGTGTTCCACACCAAGCTCGGTCTGACCCGCGGCGACCGGATCGCAACCGTGCTCTTCAACCATGACCTGACCCTGCTGACGTACTTCGCAGCCTGGACGCTGGGGATCGCCGTCGTGCCGATCAACATCGAAGAGCCGCCTGAGAAGAAACGCTACATACTCGACCATTCGGAAGTCTCAGCCGCCTTGTGCTGGCAGGATGCCTACGATGAAATCAAAGACCTCCAACGCGACCTACCTTTGTTGCGCGAGGTCGTCGCCATCGGAGACGGCGGCATCCTTGACGGCAAGGGCAAGGGCCCGACGGTGAAGAGTCGAAGGAACGGCAGTCTTCCCCCCTCACACCTCACGCCCTCAACCTCGCGGCTCGACGACCATGCGTTGATCATCTATACGTCGGGAACGACCGGGCCGCCGAAAGGCGTGATCCTGACGATGGCCAACCTCCTGATCGATGCGGATGCCATCGCGGATTGGCATGGATTCGGCCTCAACGATCGCTTGATGTGCGTGCTGCCCATTCACCATGTCAACGGCATCGTCGTCACCTTAGTGACCCCGTTCTACTGCAAGGGAAGCGTCGTACTGAACCGGAAGTTCAAGAGCGGCAGCTTCTGGCGCCGAATACATGAAGAGCAGGTCACCTGCGTGAGCGTGGTCCCCACGTTGCTCGAATTCCTCCTCGATGCCGATGAGGATCTCGCCGCCTATCGACTCGACCGCTTCGGCGGCGCGATCTGTGGCGCCGGGCCGCTGCTGAGAGATACGGCGTTGCGCTTCGAAGAGCGTTTTGGCTTTCCGATCCGCCATGGATATGGGTTGTCGGAGACAACCTGTTATTCCTGCTTCCTGCCGAACGATTTGACGCAAGAGCAACATCGCCGCTGGCTCACAGGCTATGATTTCCCCTCGATCGGGCTGGCCATGCGACACAATGTCATGACGATTCTCGATGCCTGCGGAAAGAGCGTGCCCGAAACCGCTCGTGGGGAGATTTGCATCCGGGGACGGACGGTCTGCGCGGGCTACTTCAAGCGGGACGATGCGAACGAGGCCGCTTTCCAATGGGGGTGGTTCCGTTCAGGGGATGAGGGCTTTTATATCGCCGATGAACGGGGGCGGCCGTTCTTTTTCATTTCAGGCCGCCTCAAAGAACTCATCATTCGCGGCGGCGTTAATATTTCTCCCTTGGAAATCGACGACGTGCTGAAGGGGCACCCCGCCGTGAAGTTCGCGATGGCCGTACCCTTCGAGAACCGCTATTACGGTGAGGAGATCGCCGCCTATGTCGTGCCGAAAGACCCGGCATCGCCCCCAATAGAGACGGATCTCCTGGCCTATTGCCGCGAGCGTTTGCCGTTCTCCAAGCAACCCAAAGTCGTGCTCATGGGAGACGAAGTACCCTACACTTCCACGGGCAAACCCAAGCGGCTGGAACTGAAGGCCCGTCTCGCGACGACTCTGGCGGCGTATCGGGAGAAACAGTTCACGGATCATGATTGAATAGACCCGGGGAGGCGACACATGAGCACCCTCTTCAAGGGATTCGAACGGATCGAAGAAGCTCGCGAGCGATTCACCGGTGAGAGTTTCCTCGCGAGCCTCTATGACGGCCGGCCGGACTTCGATCTCCTACTGACTCCTCCCGAGCCGCCGGAAGAGAAAGCCGCCGGCGAGGCCTTCTGCAAACAGGTCGAGACCTTTCTGATTCACGAGGTGGACCCGGAAGAAATCGAACGCCAGGCGAAAATTCCCGAGCGCGTCATTCAGGGGCTCTTCAAGCTCGGGGCCTTCGGCATGAAGATTCCCAAAGAATACGGCGGCCTCGGCTTCTCCTATACGAACTACGGTCGCGTCCTGACCGTGATTGCGAGCTGGAGCAACATTCTCGCGCTGACGGTGGCGGTGCCGCAGTCCATCGGCATCGCCATGCCGATCCTCCTCTTTGGAAACACGGACCAGAAGAAGAAGTATCTCCCTCTGGTCGCGAAAGAAGCCCTCTCGGCATTTGCCCTCACGGAACCGATGACCGGTTCAGATGCGGCCAATGTCCGCACCGAAGCGGTGCTGGATTCCACCGGTAGCCATTTCCTGGTGAACGGCGAAAAACTCTGGTGTACGAATGGGTCGATCGCCCGATACGCCACACTCGTCGCCCGCGTCCCGGCACTGCGGGTGGAGTGCGACGGAAAGACCGAATGGATTCCTGCTCCGAGCGGGCAACGCGCGGACGATCGAGTCCACTCCGCATTTATTTTAGACATGGCTGCGCCGGGTGTGCTGGTCCGTCAGCGCTGCCAGTTCGAAGGCTGTCGTGGAATCGAGAACGCCCATATCACCCTGAAGAATGTGCAGATTCCGGTCGAGCATGTGATCGGCGACATTGGAAAGGGACTGAAGTATGCGTTGACGATCCTGAACGTGGGCCGAGGCATCAGCATTCCGGCCATTTGTCTCGGAATGGCGAAACAGGCCTGGCAACCGACCTTGGATCGGGCGAATACCAGGATCACATTTCAAAAGCCGTTGGCGGAGCGTCAGACACAACAGATCCGGATCGGGGACATGGCCGGTCATCTGTTCGCAATGGAGGCGCTGTCCATGCTGGTCTGGCGTTTGGCCGATCAGCATCGGTACGACATTCGCATCGAAGCGGCCGTCGCCAAGATCTTCTGCTCCGAACACACGATTCGATTTCTCAGAGACGCGCAGGTCATCTTCGGCGGCATGGGTTACGAAACCGCCGAATCCAAGAAGGCGCGCGGCGAGGCGGCGTTCGGCATCGAACAGCTTGTTCGAGATGCGGAGATGTATCGGATCGGAGAAGGCGCAACCGATATCTTACGGCCCTTCGTCGTCCGCGAAGGATTGAGCCATCACCTGGAGCGTGCCAAAGGGTTCTATGCTGATGACCTCTCGATACTCGACCAAACCAGACAGGCGTTGAAATTGGCGTGCTTCTACTTGCCCTGGTACTTTCGGCAGTGGCGGAGACGGCCGTTGCCGGATCGTCGAGAACTCGCGCACCTCCAAGTCCGGCCGCTGGCCCGATATGCCGAACGAACCGGCCGGCGCCTGGCGCGAGAAATTTTGTACGCAATGCTGCGATTCCAGGCCTCCTTCCGAGACGAACAGCGCCTGCAGAACAAGATCGAAGCCGTCGGTGAAGACCTGCTCGCCATGCTGGCCACGGTTCTCTACGCCGAGCGACAGGCCAGGATCGACGGACGTACGACGGTGTGGGAACTGGCAGAGACGTTCTGTGCCTCTGCGATGCAGCGGGCGGAGCAACGGCTCAGAGAGTTCCGGCATCACCAGGATCACCTCACGGCGACCACCGGGGCTCAAGCCCTCAAAGGTTATTATCCCACCCTGTCGGAAGGAATCATTCACCGCCGGTTGGACGAGTATCGTTCCAAAGATCGCTCGGCATGAGCCATGTGCGGGCGGTTCACAGAATCCTGGAGGGTTGGACGTCGAGACGGTGCGGAGCGGTCTGGCGCGTTGCCGATGGGCTCAATCCCGCCCCTGTCCTCACTCTTCCTGCCCTTGACCGCTCCCTGACCGGGGCGTAGAGTAAAAGTGCTTTTCCTCGTAGCCACCTTGTTGTCAGAAAAGAAACCTGTCGGTCGACCCACCGATGGAGAAGGGTTGTGCATTCGCCCGAGGGTAAGGACTCCGCCAGACTTAGCCCGGTCATTATCGTAGCAATCTACGAAAGAAGCACGAATAGCTCGTTCACAATCTGACGGGTGCCGGTGCGAGACTATTTCTCGGACTTCCACGATCAGGAGAGCTCACCATGGCATTACTGATCACAGAGGACTGCATCTCATGCGGCGCCTGTCTACCGGAATGTCCCAACGAAGCGATTTTTGAAACGCGCAGCGGCGCTGAAGCCAGTGAGTATCATGTGGGCAAGGGCCAAGGAGTCGGCGACAGCGCCTACGTGATTACTCATGATCGCTGCACCGAATGTGTGGGCCATTTCGACGAGCCACAATGTGCCTCGGTCTGTCCCGTGGAGGACTGCTGCATCCCGGACCCTGCCTATCCGGAATCCAGAGCTGTGCTTCTGGAAAAAGCCAGGCGCATCAACCCCGACAAAACGATCCATGCCGATAAAGGCTGGAACGGCGTTCGAGGATGAAAGTAGAACCCTCACGGCCGAACACGATGAGTTCTGTCACCACGTCCATCCGACAACAAACGAGTCGGTCATGTGTAGGTTCACATCACACAGAACAGAGGCTTCGCGCGTGAAGAGGGGAAGACAAAGAAACCCTTAGCCCCCCACCCTGTCAGAAGTCCGGTGAAGGGCTCGGCCTCAGCATGCAGTCTGTTCCTCGGGTCCGCCCGACATTCCTATCTTGCCGGCATTCCGCGGCTAGACCTTCGCCGTACCCGACCCGGCGACGACCTCGACCTTGAACGGATGGCTCGCTTCCCCCATGTACAAGGTCTGATGCGGGAATGGAATCTCGATTCCTTGCGCATCGAAGGCCTTCTTGAGACGACGCCGGTATTCACGCCCGATGTTCCACTGTTCGAGCGGTTTCGTCTTGATACGTGCGCGAAGCGTCACGGCGGAATCGGCAAAGTTCTCCACTCCCACCACTTCGATCGGCTCGATCATCAGCGGACCGAATCTTCCGTCAGCACGAAGCTCCTCACCGACCGCCCGCATGACCTCAACAACCCGGTCGGTATCCTCTTTGTAGGCCACGCCCATGTCCAGGACGAAGGCCGACCACTCCTTCGACATGTTGGAAAGGGTGTTGATGGCGCCGTTGGGAAAGATATGGACCACTCCGGAGAAATCGCGCAATGAGATGGTCCTGAACGTGATGGTTTCCACGAGTCCGCCGGTCCCGTTGATCACGGCGACATCTCCCAGCCGGATCTGATCTTCGAGGATGATAAAGAACCCGCTGATGAGGTCCCGCACCAGGTTCTGTGCACCGAAGCCTACGGCCAAGCCGAGAATGCCTGCACCGGCCAGAATCGGCGCGATGTCCAAACCGACCAGCTGCAGCGATTCGATGATGACGATTGCCCAGATCGCAGTCAATGCGATGGTCCTGAGGATCCCCGTCAAGGTTGCAGCCCGTTTTTGAGCCGTCCCGGACAACTGGTCCGAGTCCTCACTCGCCAGAACCATCACCCGCTCCAATTGTTGCAGCCCGAGACGGACAAACCGGATACCGACATACCCAAGCACCAGCACCAACCCGACACGCAGACTGACTATCCCCACTGTCGCAGACATGGTGAGCAGCCAGGGGATGACGGTCTCGAAAGATACTCCGGTCATAGCACAGGTCTCCCTTCTCTGGTTGATTTGTTGCTCTGTGCGAGCGTACTCGATTTCTCAGATCGGCCGGAATCCGGGCTTTAGCAGCGCGAAGCGGCACGACAGAGGCACGGAATAAGGACTCTCTCGCCCTAGGAGCCTGGAGGAGACGGCACGTGTTCTTCTTGCGCACTTGAGTCCAGCTTGCGAATCCTTTCAGCCTGGGAGTGAACTGTGGCGGCGAGGCGGCGCATCTCCCTCGTCTGTCGCACACGCGGGCCGAGTGAGGCGACAAACGCCAATGCCGCGCCGAGGCCTGCTGCTCCAAGAACCACGAATACAAGCGACGCTTCATACTCCCACAACAAAAAGCGTACGGTCACCGGCGCAATATTTTGAAGCGCGAATAATGCGATGACGAGTGCGAACAGCAACGCGATGAACAATGTGGCCATAATGCCTCTTTCTTCGGCGATCTCTTTCGACGCATCAGATTTTCAGCCGTGGATCTGGAATGTGATCATAGGTGGTTCCCCATGGTGCCAAGGGAATGTTTGGTGTAAGCATCATGAACCTCGGATTGCCTCGTTGGACGATCAACCAGGCGGACTCAGCGGGGACGGTTTCTGACGATCAGAACAGGACAGCCGGCTCGCCCCAACACCGCCTCCGCCACACTCCCGAGCCCCAAGCGGGACAGTCCGCGCCGGCCTTGTGTGCCGACCGCAATTACATCTGCCTCCCCCTGCGCGGCTTGGCTCAGGATAATTTCCACAGGGTCGCCCGGAATGGAGAGACTCTCTGCTTCTATTCCTTTCCGCTGCAACTGGATTCCGGCTTCCTTCGCCGTTCTGATCAGACATCCCCGTTCAAGTAACGCGGAGGTTTAATGGGTCGCAGATAGCGGCTGTCTGTGGATACCTGTGATGACTCGGACACCGCCTTGATCACGTGAACGATCTCCAGGCGAGCGCCGAGTACAATCGTGAGCTTCACGGCATAGGCGAATGCCCGCCGAGCCGGCTGCTGAAAGTCCGTCGGAACACCATGCAGGGAGTCGATTTTTAGGCATCATGAGGCTCCTCGTCCATTCCTCCTGGATGACCACCCCATTCGAGGGGCGCGATCCGCCGATCGCCTCTCTGCCGGATCATCCCTGCTCGAGAGAGAAATCCAGCTTATCGATTTTTGCGTTCGGTTCGACCACTTCTTCCGCCAGTCTATCGAGTCCCGACTGCTTGTTCCACCTTATCCGGCAGGATTGTCATTGCAACAAGACCTTCTCAGGTCACACAGACGACCACTGGCACTGGTCCACCCCCAGACGAATGCCGAGCAGGCCGACATCGAACAGAGATTCAGGGATCGAGAAGGTGATTCAGAAGTTCCAGCAGAAACGATCAGAGGTGAACCCGGAAACGAGGGAGATACGACCGCAACGCTCCAAGGTCCCCTGTGGGGATAGCCTTGAACTCCGGCAAGAGGCCTCACAGCGGTCGCGGATGCAGGGGTGTTTGAGCCGGGAGACGCGAATGAGATGCGTCGGAGGATGTGCGAGAAGCTCCTCGCGGGGATGTGCAGGTTTTCCATGGGCAATCGGTAGACACTTCGACTCCTCTTCGGCTATTATTGCTGTTCATTTCATCAGCACTCAGTACTGCCGTGGCGGTGTAGCTCAGTTGGCAGAGCAGCGGACTCATAAGCCGCGGGTCACCCGTTCAATCCGGGTCACCGCCACCAAACAAATCCTCTTCAGAATCAAGGGGCAGGCGTTCACGACATCACTCCGACACCGTCATCTGGCCGCCGGCCTCTCGCCCCAATCGAACCAGGGCAGCCAATACGCTGCAACGAGAGATCAGCGACTCCTCGCAACTTACGGCATCGCAGTCAGCCTGCCGGGCCAGGGCATTTGCGGGAACAACGTTTATATCGAAGGGTTCTTCGAGACGCTCAAGCGTGAGTCATCTCTCATCGCCAGTACTTCACACAGTTAGAGGCGAATCAAGACATCTGCGAGCACATCGAATTGTTCTACGATCGGCTGCGCCGTCACGCACACTCGACTGCGCTTCTCCCCCTGAGTTCAACGCAAGAACAACTGTGGCCCAACGGACTGTCCGTGGAATTGGGGGAAGGTTATTTACTACGGACCGCAAGCCGGAACGTCCTTGTCCTTCGCCTGGTCCATGGGTCTGCTGTTGACTTCAGAGACAGAGATGGAGACGCCGCTCTTCTGCTCAACCGCTTGCTGCAAAAGCGGGATCATTCCGCTCAGGACAGAGTGATAGGTATCGGCGTAGCGTTCCTCCATCACTTCATCCCTGGTCAACCGGGAGGCTATTTGCCGCCAGTTGTTATCGACCTCCTCTTTCATCAACTGCGATGATGGAGACGCCTTTCCCCTGGCCATGTCGGACCGGCTGGCCGCGATATAGTACAGCGCTTCGACGGGCCTGTGGTCTTTTGTGCAGGCCGCTGCCTTGAACACCCGGATGTCGTCTTGATCGAAAGTGTCAGGTTGGTCCGGCTGGGCTAGTAGAGTCCCCGCCGCGAGGGCAGTTCCCAGACCCACTGCTGCCACACAAGAGGCAACGTATCTGCCGCTGGGTTTCATGGCGGGTTCAGGCTCCAAGTTGAACATGAAGAGATTGTAACTGATCGGCCCAATAGGCTCAGCGGTACAGACTGGCGGCCAGGCAGGCGGTACTGTCTGGCCCCTGGCTCTTCGCACTCGAAGCCCTAAGGTCAAAGACTGTGCACTCACCCGCAACAGCCCGATTCAAACTGCCGGCGCTGGTAGGCAAATACCAAACAGCGGATGCAGACTTCGCGAGTCACCTTGGCCTGCTCGTCGAAGAGCGGCGTCCGCCGCACCACAATCTTCCCGCAATCGGCGCAACAGCCGGCCGTCGTTGTATGGATGTCAGAAGAGACAGAGATCATGGCGTTGGACCCTCCTGTTCTCTCGAATGGGGCTAGGTGTGTTAATGACCGGTTTGATTCCATTCAAAAGAGTCCGCAGCCGCGAGCCACTGGACCACCCGCTGAGCGGCACACTCTTGGCGTGCTTGAGTTCACATTGCAGTTCTCCGATCCGCCCGTTGAGCCGGACGACCATTCGTTCCAATTCATCCACACGCTCGGCCATTGATTGTTGCTGATGAGTCATCATCATGCCCTCCTTGGATTACGTGTTGTTGCAATGACGAATCACGCCGACGAGTACGCCCTCAATGGTAAATTCGTCCGCAGGGGTCACCACAAACGGCTTCATCGCGGCATTGGCGGGATGTAACTCGATATGGCGCGCTCGCTTGAAGTAGGTTTTGATCGTCGCTTCCCGGTTCACCAATGCCACGACCGTCTGGCCGTTTCGCGCAGTTAGTTGTTTACGCACCACGACAAGATCGCCGGGGAGAATGCCGTCCTCAATCATCGACTCCCCTTTCACACGGAGTGCAAACGTCTCTCCACTCCGCACCATGCTGGGTGGCACCTCGACCCATTCCGACTGAGTCACTGGTTCGATCGGCAGACCGGCGGCAACCACCCCCGCCATGGGAATCTGAGTCCTGCGCGCCAGTTGCGTGACCGCCACCTGAACCGCTCCGCTAATACGACGCATCCCCGTCTCATAACGGGCGATCGATACACGCGTCGTATGGAGAGCCTCCGCAAGTTCCTCCTGCGTCAGCCCCAATTGTTCCCGAACGCGACGGAATTCATCACCTGTCATCATGTAACCAATGGTTACATACTCACCGACCTCTGTCAACCCCCCGTCGTGTCTTACATCTTGACTATTCTGATGGCCTCTCCTGAAGCGGTTTTTGTGGGCAGCATCGCCACGAGCATCACCATGGACGGAGACCTTCTGTGCATAAGTCAAGAGAGATGTTTGGGATCCGAACAAATAAAGAACGTATCCACAGGCTGAGTCCACGAAACTTCGACATCGCCGGAAAACTGGATGCTAATACATACAGTGCTTACGTCATCTACTATATATTGTGGTAGTGCCAAGTCGGTTCTCTATGCTTAAAAAATAGGCAACATGGTAAGCGACGTGAATTAGCGGGACCGTTTGCGCTCACTAGGGGCACTATCAACAGGGATATCCACAGAATTTGGGGAGAGGTTTTTTTTCGAGGACTCATCATCTTCTTGATTGCAAACACGCGCGACATTCACCTAGAATGCGCCGCGATTCTCTGTCGCACAGGCAACCTCGCACTTCCCAAGAAAGCACAGATGGCTGCAGGCTCCTTCCGCGGGTTTCTGGCAGCGATCCTCCTGTTGACTGGATGTGCGGCCAACGTCCGGGATACCGATTTGCTTGCCAGCAACAGCGTCATGCTGGCGCCCTCGACGGCACGAACGGTCTTTCTCCAGAATCGCAACTCTTCCGACAATCAAGCCATGTCGTTGAACGACCTGGGATCGCGGCTGGGCGCAAAAGGCTACCAGGTCGTGCAGGACCCCCAGGCGGCAGCCTACGTGGTGCTGACGAACATCGTCTATTGCAATCAAACCAAGGTGGAATTGCCCGTTGAAGACATGGTCGCCGGCGGCTATGGATCAGGAATCGGCAGTTCCATCATGTCGGGGCTACATGGGGTAGCGGGGATGGCCGGCATGGCTGGTCCGCAGGGCGCGCTTGTCGGTGGCGCCGCGAGCATGGGCCTGAACGCCGCAGAGGGAATCGGGAACGCCGTGGGCAATATGTTCGGCGGACCGTCGAGGCCCAACGCCAACGAGAACATCAATTACGCCTGCGTGGCGGATCTCCAAATTACGGAGCTTGGGAAAACGGGTGGGATTCTTCCCATTTCACAGCCCGGCACGCCGCCCCCTTCCGGTGTCTATCAAACCAGACTAGCGGCCAGCGTGCACCAGAAGAAACTCGATGAACAGGAAGCCACGCCGTTGGTGCAGCAGCGACTCAGTGCAGCGGTGGCGGGACACTTCTGACCTCTATGTCGATGAACAACCGAATGAACCCGAACCTATGCAATGGCGCAACGAGATGCTTGCTTGTCGGCCTGTTCTTGGTCACCGGTTGCAGCAACGTGTTGCGCTCGGGGTTGGTCAACGACACATCCATCCTCCTGCCGCCCAGTGCCGCACGCACCATTTATGTGCAAATCCGCAACACCTCTGAAAACCAGGGCGCAACCCCTTCAGATATTCCGACCAGACTGGGTGCGAAGGGGTACCAGGTGGTCAAGGACCCATTAGAAGCCACTTACTGGCTGCAGACTCAGGTGGTGTACTGTCACAAGGCGGGCGATGGGGTGAAACCGGAGACGGTCGCCAAGGGCGGATTCGGCGCGGGCATCGGCAGTGGAGGAACGCCACTCGCCAACGCAGGCGGACTCGATATGGATGCCATGGGCGGAATGTTCTCTGGAATGGGAACCGGTGGAATGAATGCGCAAGCGCTGCGCGGAATGGCGATGGGGGACAGCGCGATGCCGGACATCAATGCCATGATGCGGATGGCGATGAGCGGCAGAGGCGGCTATCCTGGAATGGCACAGCCGCAACAGAGCGAGGGCATCACCTATCTCTGCGTCGCCGACGTCCTGGTTACCGAACAGGGCAAGAACAGCCCACCCCGAATCTACAAAATGCGATCAGTGGCCCATGTGCTCCAAAAAAATCTGAATATCGAAGAAGCCACGCCCATCGTGCGGGATAAGTTCGGCGCCAGCATCACCGGCGCGTTTTAGCCGACAGGCACTGGTATGAACCGGCGCGCGCAGTCGATCGCTCTGTTCACCACCCGCTAATCACCTTGCCTCGATACAAGATGGACGGCTCCGGCCTTGATCGCGGCCACCACAGGAAGACCTGGGCCGAGCCCGAATTCTTCAACGGCCGAACGGGTCACCAAGGCCACGAGGGGAAATCCGCAGTCGATCTTCACCCGCGCCAACGCCCCGAGAGCGGTGACCGTGGTGACCGTTCCTGAGAGATGATTCCGCGCACTGCTCGCGGCGGTCCCCCCCCGCTCCAACACCACATCCTCTGCCCTGATACAGACAAAGACCTCCGGTCCGGCAGACTCAGCCTCCACGGCCGTTAACGTAATGCCGTTCACCGTGACACGGAGCATGCCGTTCGCCGACCCAACGACTCGCCCCTTCACGACCGTCTCGACCCCGACGACATGAGCAACATCCGCATTCTGCGGACGACTGAACACCTCGATCGGCGTCCCCACCTGTAGCACGTTGCCTGCGCTGATGACCGCCATCACATCACCCAGCGTCAGCGCTTCCGTCCAGTCGTGTGTCACGATGATCGACGGCAGCGCCAACTGTTTCAGAAGGTTCCGCAGTTCATCTCTCAGGTGCAGACGAGTCGGCGCGTCCAGGGCGGACAAGGGTTCATCCAGCAGCAGTAACAGCGGTCGAGGCGCGACCGCACGGGCGAGCGCCACCCGCTGTTGTTGTCCGCCGGAGAGTTCACGCGGCTTCGCGACTTCCAGGCCACGCAATTGAAACAGGTCCAGCACTTCGTCCACCCGCTTCCTTCGATCGTGGGAAGACAATTGGCCGAGTCCATAGGCGATATTTCCCGCAACCGTATGGGTGGGGAAGAGCGCATAGTCTTGCGGCATATAGCCGATGTGCCGATCTTGCGGAGCCACCCTGATTCCTGACGCGGTATCCAGCCACGCTCTCGATACAAACTGAATGGTCCCTTCTTCCGGCCATTCCAGCCCCGCGATGGATCGAAGAATCGTCGTTTTGCCGGACCCCGAGGGGCCGAACAAAATCAATACCGTGGAGGCCTCGACCGGGTATCGAATTCGAGCTCGAATCGTCGCGCGGCTGGGAAACGTCTTGACGATATTGATGTCTATTTCTGCGGCCATGCTGCCCAGACGTTACGATTGACTGCATACACGGCGAGCAGTACCAGGTAGGAGACAACCAGAAGAAACAGAGCAGTCTTGGCAGCGCCGGCATAGTTCAGCGCCTGGACTTCATCGTAGATGTCGATCGACACCGTGCGCGTCGAACCTTCGATATTCCCACCGACCATCAACACCACCCCGAACTCCCCCATCGTATGGGCGAAACTCAGCACCGCGCCGGTCACTAAACCGGCCTTGGACAATGGCACGATGAGCTTGAAAAATGTGCTGAGCTTGGACACGCCCAGCGTCCATGAGGCCTCAATCAACCGTCTATCAACCTGTTCGAACGCAGCGGCAAACGGCTGCACCGCGAAAGGCAAGCTGTAGAGAATGGAGGCTAAGAGCAAGCCTTCGAAGGTAAAGGGAAGCGGGTGCCCGATGAGCTCGCTATAAAATCGACCGAACGGACTATGGGGACCGATCGCCACGAGAATGTAAAAGCCGAGCACGGTCGGTGGCAGCACTAACGGAAGTGCCACCACTGACTCAATGAGAAACTTCCAGCGCCACCTGGAAAAACTCACCCAGTAGGCGATCGGCAGCCCGACGACTAAGAGGACCAGCGCCGTAAGACCCGCCAGTTTGAAGGTAACCCAAATCGCAATCCAGTTCATCATCTTGTATGCGTACGGTTGGACGGCACAAAGCCTCCTGCCGGTAGGAGCGCCTCCCCGAGACCCCTGACGCCTGATTATTTCCCGACGATCACGTCGGTCGCCTTCACCGCAACGGTCACTGCATCGCCGGTCTTGATTCCCATGTTTTTGACAGATCCTTCGGTGATAGCCGATACGAATTCTAAGTTGCCCACCTTCACAACGACTTCCGCCATCGCTTGGCCTTCGGTGATGCGGACGACCTGGCCTTGAAACTGATTTCTCGCGCTGAGTTTCACGGTATCCTCCTATTCTGTTACGGCTGATGAATTTCAGCCGGTGTTACCGAAGCACTTGACCATAAGGTTTTTCATCACGGACTCTATTTTCCGGCTCTACTCCTGTCGTTTCCACCGGTCTTACATTCGAACTGGATCCCCCACCGCCGCCCACTCACCTCTCCTTCAGCTCCCTCGACGCTGGACATGCTGCTATAACCTTGCACCTCGCCGTCTTTGAGAACGCTGTAGCCGGACGGACATTTGCTCGACATGACCTTCAGCGCCTCCCGTCGATGCGGCGATCCCATCGGACCACCCCGATCTTCTTTGAATAAATAGGTCACCACCCCGCCGCGGTCCGTTTCATGGGTCAACATGACGGCCTCGGAACAACCGACGATCATCAAAGCCGCTACGACGTAGAGAGCGGGCATCCAGTGACTAATTCGGCAAGGTGAATCCATAACGAGTCATGATCTCCTGTCCTTGAGGGCCTCGCATGAAATTGAGAAATTGCCTGGCGGCGTCCTGATTCTTGGACTGCTTCAAAATGACCGCCCCCTGTTCCAAGGGAGGATGGGCTTCAGCCGGAATCTGCCAGTATGAGCCGGCGCTCTTCATCGCCGGAGCCAGCGCCAGGGACAGGGCAATGATGCCGACATCGCAGGCGCCGGACTCGATGAACTGCGCCGCTTGGGAAATGTTCTCCCCGAGCACCAGTCTGTCCTTGACGTCGGCATAGACCTGCCCATGCTCCATCGCCGCCACCGCCGCACGACCATAGGGTGCATGCTTGGGATTGGCAATAGCAATTTTCTTCACCGTCGCCTCGCGAAGAATCGTGAGACCCTTCGACACATCGAGCGGTGAACTCTTCGGCGCCCAGAGAACGATTCGTCCCACCGCATACCGATACAACGACCCCGGCACGGTGAGCCCCCCTTCTTCTAACTTTCTTGGGTAGCCGATGTCTGCCGAAAAGTAGAGGTCAAACGGCGCTCCTTGCTGGAGTTGCGCATAAAAATTCCCCGACGATCCGAGCGACAACTTCACGTGGTGGCCGGTCTGCTTCTCATACTCTCCGATCAATTCCTTGATGGCGAAATTCAGATCGGAGGCAGCCGCCACGGCAAACTCGTCGGCGAAGGCCGATGGCACCCGACACAGGAGCATTACCAGCAACACGAGTATCATGCGAACCATAGACCACACTCCTCAGAAAAAGATTTGATATTGAATTCGGACGGCATTTTCGATCAGCGTACCCGCCAGTGAATCCAATGGAACGGATCCGGATGGACAACCAGCCGGGCAGGCTCCCGTGGCCGGCAGCGGTGCGCTCCGCCCGATGGCGAAACCGCCCTGTCCCATCGCGACGTTGGAATAGGTCAGCATGATCTGATGGTCATAGGTGCCGCTCAGAAACCAGTTCAAGGAAAGATCGACCTCCTTGATCAGATCGCCGCCCGATCGCGTATCCGGATCCCACCAGGCGTACCGTGCGGCGACTTCCACTTTTCTCGGGATCAGATAGTAGCCGGACTGCACATACCAGCCGGTCGAATTGCCGAATTGCTGGGGAGCGGTGGTCGTGCAAGGTCCGCCGACGCCGTTCGTTACCATGCAGGGCAACCCCTTGTTGTGGCGGGTGACATTTCTGAACGAATATTCGGCTTGCAGTGAGAACCCGCGATATTTGAAGGCGTAATCCAGCGTCCAGGTCGAGAAGTCAACGACGCCTTGGCCCAGCATCCGGCCGTTCCCATATTGGGCCAAAGCACGACGCACGCTCAGGTTGGCAAGGTCGATGCCGACAAAGGCGTTATCGGTACTGGTGTCGATGGCTGGGTTGTAGGCATACCCTCCCCCCACTGCCATTTGCGGAGTCTCCGAATAGGCCAAATCCCCTTCGCCATATCCGGACCGCCCCAGGATATTGGCCTGCAATCTTGCCACGTACATCAGTTGATTGACGTTCGTCCGTAAGTTGGCATTGAGGTTACGCTGATTCACTGGACACGATGCTGGTGAGGGAAATGGATTTCCGCCCGTCTGTCCGCCGGGACAGTCGGAGGTCGGCTCTTCACTGGTAAATTGCGCAAATCGGTTCACCAAAGGGCCCGCGCCGTTGAACACCCCGAAATAGTAATTCACGGGGTACACCTCTTCATCGTTCATGATCGTAACTCCGACATCACGGCGGTTGAGCCCATTCGCCGTAAAGGCATCCATAACGAGAGCACGGCTTGCAAACTGCATGGCGGCGGTCGAATTGATCTGGGACCGGTTAAAGTAGACTTTATACTGGCCCAATTGCACATTTAACCACGGGGTATGAGTACTCGTCACATTCATGTCAAAGACGGAGAGGGCACCGGGCGCCTGCGCATTTTCTGACGTCTCTCCCGCCAATTGAATGTAGTATTTGAAATCCGGATTGAACAGATGCCCCATAAAATAGAGGCGCGCGGTTCTCAAATTGAAGGTGGAGGACTGATCAATTGATCGGCTGGCCCGGTAGTCCCCGAAGACTCCCAGCAGCTCCGGAAAATTCTTGGAGTCTCCCGAGTCACGATAGGCGTCATTTCGATACCGTTGCGTAAAGCGTGTCGAAAACCTGGCGCGGATCTTAAGAAAGAAGGCGTTGTCGTTCATGGAAAAATTGAACCCGCGGTCATACCAAGCTCGAAAGCTCGGCTGAAGCAGGTACGTACGTTCCTGCGACTCTTTGATGACCGCCGCATACTCCTCCGATGTAATCACCCCCTGCTTGACCGCCCGTTCCAATAGCAACTTGGTCGCCGGATCCATGCTCTCCACAAACACATACTTTCCGTCTTTCTCTACCAGCCGTCCGGATTCAGCCGACACCGCCTCCGCTGCATTGAACAGACCAAGACAGAACAAGACGAGGCTAAGGCCCACAGCCTGTATCCCGCAGCAAGAAAAATTTCGAATGAGATATGACACCCGCGACACTATCCTGTGCATCTCAAGGTCCTCCGCTGACGCTCTCGCCCAAAGTATGACGTGATGATTTGAATACGGTTCAGATGGAATGAAACAGAGCCGGCGTTTTACGGTGACGGGGTCGTTTTGAGAAATTCCCGGTAATCCACTGCGCGTGTACTCGTCTTGGGATCGGTGAGATAGAAGCGGCCCGGCTCGAAGTAGAGCAGATAGGTGTTGGGAGGGGTCCAGGGGGTTGGATAGTTGTAGTCGTATGCGTCAGATTTTTTGACAGGCTGTTGCGTATGAAAGTAGTCCATTGTGACATGCAGATACTGCTCGCGGACGGCAATCCAGCCGCCGGTCACGTCGCGGCGATACCGAGGATTCATGCCCGGTGCAAAGACCTCGAAATAGACTCGCTCTTCAGGTCCTGCCTTCTGCAGCGCAACGGCAAGCTGCGGGGCCAGCACCTCTAATTCGTCTTCGCGGAAGATCTTATTGGGCGGAGTTTCTTCGGCAAACCACCGAAGCGGCAGGCGCTGCTGTTCCCGCAGAGAAAATCCATTGAGAATGGCTGCGATGTGTTGCGGGGCGATCTGAACCGGATGCGTATATCCAGCCGGTGCGACCTCCTGCTGGAGCATCACCGCCACTCGTTGGTCTTCGTGCACCACCGTCTTGGTATAGGGCAACCGGGCACAGCCTCCCAGCAACAGAACGCCCAACGAAATTCCGAGAAACAGAGTCGGGAGCGACTTATTTTTACTTGGCAACCACATCACCACCCTCCAAACACCAGTTCACAATCGATCGGCCACTACTGTTTCTTTGGCAGCCCATAGCCGAGCCGTTTCAGAATGGTTCCGGCCTCCGCAGACTGAACATACGCAAGAAACTCGTCACACAGAGTACGATTAGGACAATACCGCTCCATCGCCATGGAATGGAGGATGGGTCGGCCTCCCTTCTCCGGGGCAACGGCTATCACGCGAACTCGCTCAGCCTTTTCGACTGCGTCCGGGCCGAAAATAATCCCAACGTCGGCCTGCCCGTTCAACACATGATCCAAGACCGCGCGGGCGTCCGTCGCCACATCCAGCCGATCGTTCAAGACCTCGGCAATCCCCAGAGCCTTGAAGAGTTCACGGGTCTTCTGTCCCAACAGGGTCAAATCCGGATCTGCCACGGCCACACGCATGCGAGTGTCGCGGGCCATGGCTTCGAATGACGAGGGCGCCTCGACCAGGGCTTCAGGCACGACCATGACCAGATAGACGGTCGCATAGGGTCGGCGCGTTTTGGGGAGCACGTAATACTTCTGCTCCAATCGAGTGAGGAGTTCATCACCGCCTGGCGCGATAAGATGAATGGGCCCGGTACCGATAAAGTATTGTCCTGTCGGACTGTTCTCCATGCCGGCGATCGTCCGGCGAAGATCCAACCCTGAATCGAAATACAATTTCACCTGCACGTCGGGATGAGTCGATTCGTAGGCCTGCGCCAGCGCCTCAAGAGGTGTGGCCAGACTCGGCGAGGCGGCGATGACCAGAGGCTCGGCAGAGACAGGAGACAGGGTGGCCACACACAACAGACTGAACGAGAGGGCAAGGCATGGCAGCAGGGCCATTAAATGGGTCCGTGTTTTCATGGCCGTAGCGGGTGGACCTTCCCGGTTTGGCTCATGTCGTACCCACCAAGCGCGTCGATTTCCGTTCGGAAGGGACGGCTCACGAGAATGTTGAGGAAGGTCTCGATGCTGGGATGATCGTTCAGATGACTTTTCGGCACCACAAGATCGTAACGGGCTTGCTGAAGCGGAAGAAACTCCAGTCCGAATAATTGGGCCGCCGCTCGCACCCCCAGGCCCACATTCGCATGCCCCTCGGCAATCGTCCGTGCAACCTGAAAATGAGAGCGCGCGATCGTGTCATATCCGGCGACGCTCTCGGCAACAATACCCGCTGCTGCCAGCTTCTGATCGAGCAAGAGACGGGCTCCGGCTCCTTCTTCGCGATTGATGAATCGGATATCCGGTCGTGCAAGATCATCGACTCCCCGAATGGACTTGGGATTTCCAGCCGCGACCAGTAAGCCCTCTTCCCATAAAGCAAAGGTCACGACGAGATAGTCGTTCCCTTTCAGATGGTGGCGAAGATAGGGCAAGTTGGACTCTCCCGAAAATGCATCGACGACATGCACGCCGGCAATGTGGACCTCTCCGCGTTTGAGCGCCTCGATTGCAGCGGTACTTCCAAGGTTCCATCCCACCACCGTGCAACTCTCCGTATGTCGTCGAAGATAGTCGCCGGCCAGAAATACCGAGGGGTCACAGCCCGCCACGGCAATTTCTTGTTCAATCACGTGCCGATCCCGCAGAAGACGAACCTGAACGCGGCGGGGCGATTGAATCAATCCCGCTGGCGCCTGACGCGACGGGACCAGGAGCCCGTCTGCCGGAACGGCGTAGTTGAGAATCTCCCCCAAATCGACGACGGGTCTGACGATGTATCGCGAGCCAACGCGTGCCACCTTCACGCGAACAGATTCCTGCAAAGCCTTCGGAACCATCACCGCAGCCGATAATTCGCCTTCAACGATCTCCTCTTGAGGGACCAATCGGAAGATATCTTCCACACGACAGCTCAGGACATCCGCAAGCCGGAGCGCTACCGCTGTGGTCGGAAGGTACTGATCAGTTTCGATGGCATGAACGGCTTGACGCGTAATACCTGCGCGAGTCGCAAGGTTGGCGCGCGACAAGCCTTTCGTTTGCCTGATCTTAGCCAGCAGATTTTCGACGGGAAGGGAATCTAGGTTGCGCGGGGTCTTTTTCATAGCGGATGGGAAAATGCCATAATGCATTACTTATGTCAATTATAAATTACCAGTTGGATGGATGTTTCTCGAATGGGAGTTTTATGTTTGGTTATTGTTGACAATATTATTAAACATAATGTATTTAATACATCACCGGAATATACAAGATATATAACATATTGATTAATAATAATTATAAAGAACATGTCGAGGACATATACTTCACATATACGGAGGATTGATGCGATGAAACTCTCTGCATTGCTCGTTGTCGCCATTATTCTTGGCGTTCTCCTGGCAAGGACGACACCGCTCGCTCAGGCTGTCGAGGAAGGCCAACTTGTCAAGAAAGATGGCCGGTGGGAGTACTACTCCGGCGAGGACCCAGGCCTGAGATATCTCTACCTCAAGGGGATCATTACCCAGGAAGAATACGACAAGGGCCTCAAGGTATTGGAGACGAGGGAACGGATCTCAAAGCCGAACTTCAATATTGACGTGAACAATGGATTGAATATCCGCGTTGGAGACAGATTTCTCTTGAAGCTCCGCCTGCTCACGCAGGCGCGCTACTCCTACAGCACCTTCAATAAATCCTGGGGGACGGTCGGAGACTCGAGAAATGAAGAAATTCTAGGCGGTCAGGTGGAGTTTCGAGCCTTCAGGCGCCAGAGTGATTCGAGTCAGTTTACCGTTCCCAGGACCCGCCTCCAATTCCTCGGATATGCCTTCGATCCCGACTTGCGGTACAACATCAGCTTGGCGATGGATCAAACCGCATGGAACCAAGAGGGAGGCAACGGAAAAGTCACACTTCAGGACGCGTACGTGTCTTCTTGGCATATTCCGTGGGCAACAGTCCAAGTCGGCCAACAACGAGTCTGGTTCAACCGCGCCCTTATTAGCTCAATCGCCACGTCCACCTTCGCGGATAACATGATTGTGCAGAACCTATTCGCCTCGAACCTTCAGGGCAGTCGCGACGTCGGGATCAACATCCTGAGCGATGAGGATCAATACAAATTCAACTATGCCGTTGGTATCTGGGGGGGGGTCGGGGCGAACCTCTCGCGAGACGGCACATCCGTTAGCCAGAACGTACTACCCCCAACCGGATCCCCGGGAGCGCCTGCATCAGGAACCACTCGAACCTACAACTATGACACCCGCTTCATGAGCGGCGAGTTAATGTATACGATCCGGTTGCTGTACAAAATCGCAGGCAATCCCGGCTATGGCCAGGGAGATATCCTCAATTCCCGTACACCGCAGGCGGCCATTGCATTCGGCTATGCCTACGACCCGGCTCAGAACTATCTGAGTGCCACACGCTCCGACATTGTCGATCGCGCATACCGTCAGGCTGTGGCGAAGGCCATGAATGGAAGGCTCCTCGGCGGAGGCATTTACGATTTCCAGACCTACGAAACAGATTTCATCGCGAAGTATCAAGGGTGGTCCCTCCAAGCTGAAGCCTACTACCGGCACCAGAGAGTGCGGAACGCCAACAGCGGAGCCAGTACGTTCGACCTCTCAACAATTCCGACGAGCCCCCTGGCCGTCGGCCCCCCGGTGGATCTCGGCCAGGCCTGGGGCTGGTATGCGCAAGCGGGAAAATACATCATCCCACGAAAACTCGAACTCGCCATGCGCTACGGGATCCTGGATCCCTCAACCAAACAGAAAAACGATCTCACAAAGGAGTTCGGGGTCGCCATCAACTACAGCTTCGACGGCACGTACAACAACCGTCTTGTCATCGATTACTCTAACCTCACGATGGGAAGCGGCGGGCGGGCTCCCGACCGGTTTCCATTTGAAAATCAGCCCGGATTCGGAAGCGATCTCATCGAAAATCGAATCAATGTGCAGTACCAATTCTATTTCTAGCGCCTTATGACACGTCATCGCGCGCACCAGGAGGACAACATGACAGGACGACACCGTTTCTTTGTAATAGCGTTTCTTCTCAGCGTGCTCATAGGGATGGGCTGGGACACCGCGCCCGCACAGGCGCAACCAGAAACCTTAACGATCGCTGCCGCGAACAGCCTCAAGGACGCCCTTCGGAAGATTCTCCCACTTTTCGAAGCCCAGCACCGGGAGGTCAACGTGCGGGTCATCTATGGGCCGTCGCAAACGCTTCGCAGTCAGATCGAGCAAGGCGCTCCGGTAGACATCTTCCTGCCGTCGCTATTTGAAGAAATCGATCAGCTGGAAAAGAAAGGATTGGTGATTCAGGGGACCAAGCGCGCCTATGCCGGGACGTCGCTGGTGCTGATCACCGGGACCGCGCTTCCGGCACCAGTCGGATCGATTCATGATCTTGAAACTGTGGCAATTCGCCGAATCGCCGTTGGCGATCCAAAGACCTCATCGGTGGGAAAAGTGGCAGCACAGTTTCTCAAATACAGCAAACTTGAACCCAAACTGAAGTCTCAATACGTCTTCGGCGAGCACTCTCGCGCCGTGCTCGATCTCGTGGCCAAAGGCGAAGCCGAGGTCGGCGTGGTATATCGCACCGATGCCTTCTCTAATGACAAGGTTCGCATCCTGGATACGGCCCCGGGTGAATCCCACACACCGGTCCGCTACGGAGTCGCAGCCGTGTGGACGGCAAAAAACGTCTCAGGCTCCGGCGACTTCATCGAGTTTCTGCTCACCCCTCAGACCCAAGCTTTGTTTCAGGAATATGGGTTCGATCGCGTCTCTCCGGAGGTCGGGTTGGTTCAGCAACAGGAGGTGAAACCATGAACGGTAACGGAAACGCAGCGCGCCAGAGACATCCTTGGCCTGGCCACGCCTTTGTCATCCTCCTGGGACTGACCGTCGTCGCCGGTTGCGCAAGCCGGCCTGTCACCGCACCGAAAGCCATCTATCAATCGGGGCTGAACCAGGTCCGTGTGGAACAAGACCCCGACTCGACAGCCAATACGCATCCGGCTGCGTTGACCGCCACAGAGATTGGCACGCTACTTCGAGGTGTTCGTGTATGGGAACGCCGAAACGTCCTTCACCGGTTGTTCGTCGGTCAAGCCGATAAGACCAGAGCATTTCGGGATGAGGAGATTGCGATCCTCTCCCCGGCACTGGCAAAGGCACTCGCTCAGGCCTCCCCTTCCGAACGCGTCTACTTTCACCTGAGCCATGCCACCGAGCATGGAGAAGAAGAAACGACCACGGGCTGGCTCTCGGTGCGAGAACCACTTCTGTACCTCTCACTAAGCGAAGTGCACGACCGGCATGGTCCCGGCCCGGATATCAGCAAGTATGACCGGCAGATGCCGAACGTTCCGGAACGATCCCCAGCCTTCGACGTGACCTTCGAGCCCGAGGAGTCTCTCGTCAAGGTGAGTTCTGCCGGGCGATGGTTCTCCCCCGATCAGCGGGAAGAGTTGCAGATTCGATATCGAGAGGCACTCTCCTCGATGCCGGTCCAACCTGGACTGGAACGCGACGGCAAGACAGCGCCGGAGCGGCACTGAGTTGCCTAAGAAGAAAGGAACCCCATGGCAATCCTGGTCGTCGGCGGCGATTCGGTAGATGCAATCACACAGCGGGCACGCGCCGGCGGCCACGGATGCGTCGAACATTGGAGCGGACGCAAGACACGAGACCTGACAAAGTCTATTCCCAAGGACACGGAAGTCGTGGTGGTGGTGCTGGATCGCGTGAATCACACGTTGGCAAGAAAGGTTCGGACCGAAGCGACCCGCCGCGGCCTTCCCGTCTTTTTCCAAAAACGGGGGCGGCAGGTCCGAGTGGCCGATCACCGTCCGCTCGATCTGATGCACTGGCTCGACAGTAAATAGTCAGAGACCGACATCACAACGTGTCAAAGGAGTCTTCACCAGCATGAATGTCAGAACCATCACAGGCTTGACGGCACTCGTATCTCTCTTCACACTCCTGCCGGCGATCGCTGGGGCTGAGACCAGAGAGCTGCTGCTCGCCGCCTATAGCGTGCCGAAGGAGGCCTATGAAAAGCGAATCATTCCCGCCTTCGTGCAACAGTGGAAACAGAAGACAGGCGAAACCGTTCAGATCCGGAGTTCATTCGCCGCATCCGGCGCGCAGGCCCGCGCCGTCGTCGGAGGGCTTGAGGCGGATATCGCGGCGCTGTCGTTGGAAAGCGATCTTCAGCAGTTGGTGAAGGCCGGGCTCGTGACTCACGACTGGAAACAGGGCACGCAGAAAGGCATCGTGACGACATCGGTCGTCGCACTGGGTGTCCGCAAAGGAAACCCGAAAGGCATCCAAGGCTGGGAGGATCTCACCAAACCAGGCGTCGAAGTCCTCTATCCCAGTCCAAAAACATCCGGCGGCGCGATGTGGGATGTCATCGCGATCTACGGGGCGGGCCTCAACCATGGGAAACAAAAGGGTCTCGCCGGCTCAGCATGCGGTCGATCTCGTCAAACGGGTGCAACGCAACGTCAAGGTCATGGACAAAAGCGGCCGCGAATCGGTGACGACCTTCGAGCGCGACGTGGGGGATGTGATCGTCACCTATGAAAACGAATTACTTCCACGGATCAAACAGGGGCGGCCCTACGAGTTGATCTTTCCTGCTGAAACCGTGGTGGTTGAAAACCCTATTGCGGTCATCGCTCGGAACGCCGACCGCCACCATGTGCGGGACCTCGCCGATGCGTTCGTGTCCTTTCTGAACGGCGAGGAAGCCCAACGGGCATTCGTCGAATTCGGTTTTCGCCCCACGAACGAGAACGTGGTGAAGGCCTCGGCCGCCGCCTTCGTCCACCCGTCCCATGTTTTTACGATCGCGGGTCTTGGAGGGTGGGACAGCGTCTTTGCCGCACTCTTCAGTCCGCAAGGAGCCTGGACGAGAGCGGTTGAAGAAACCCGATAAGCGGCAACAGCTCATGAACGTTCAGTCACCACTCCGCATCCTGACGGCCACCGATTCTCATCAGCTGGCGCTCTCCGTTCGGGCCAGTTGCCTGGTCTTCGAAGATCCGACATCGCAGCCTTCTGACGGATGGCGGGCCATTTTTCCCCCTGGCTGAACGGTTGTGCTGCTGAAGCAACAGACAATCTTGAAGCGCTGTTTCTGAAGCAACAGTTTGAGTAGGGTTTCGATCATGATGCAGAAGGGAGCGTGCTCCGCATACCTCTTCCACAATCTCAGTACGCGCTGTCACGATTGATCCTCTACACCTTGCTGGCACGGGGCAGGTCACTATGATACGGTAGGCGCACACACGAGGCCTGCATGCGCTGGCTGCACGACCGCTTGATCGGACAGAAGTTCTTTATCTCCTTCGGGGTCATTCTCGGCCTGCTGGCCTTGAGTCTGACGGCCCTCATCTTCTATCTGAACCGCATCAACAGCTATGTCGACCGCCACAAACGCATCACCGTTCCGGCCATCGTCACGGCGGCCACCATGCAACGCTCCGCCTATGAAATGAACTTGACCCTGCATTTGTTTCTGGAACAGGCGAAGGAGACGAATCCCGAAGACACCCTCGCACAACTGAGCCGGCATGCCGACCAGATCCGCAGCTCGCTCGACCTGTACCGATCCACCCATGCCGCACGCACCCACCCGATTCTCTTCGGCATGCTGACCGAGCATCAGCGGGTCGATCTCGCCGATCAGGAAGATCGCGCCATCTCGCAGATCGATCAGGCGCTGCAGGAGTTGGCTGGGCTGTGGAAATCCGTCCTCACGCTTTCTCAGCAGACCAATGCGGTTGCCCAGGCGCCTTCCATGAAGGCTGATGCGCTCATCGTCCAACTGATGGATAACCTGGATCAGTTGGTGGCCGCCCATCGAGACATCGATGTAGAAATGAAAGTGGAGGGCGATCTGCTGCTGCAACAGGCGAGGCTGATCGCGCTGGGATTGGTGGCCGTCCTCGGCTTGGTGATTACGGTGATCTATCTCTCAGTCACCCGACAGATCGCCAAACCACTCCAGCGTCTCTCGGTCACAGCCGACCGCGTCGCCCACCACGACCTCACAGCCCAGTTCGAATCTTGGCCGAGCCGCGATGAAGTCGGCACACTGGCAGCCTCCCTCTCCTCCATGGTCACCAGCCTGCGCGAACAGA
>JAHFEW010000024.1 GCA_023248215.1 Nitrospira sp. | reverse complement strand
GGGCTCCTCCGAGTCCTCGACTGGCGTGCTTCGTGTCAGCATTCATGCTGGTGCTCCCCTCCGCCCGCTACTCTAATTGAAGAGAGGCAAAGTGTCTCACTGATATTGGCACAGAGGGGAATCATCCATCCGCCCCGAGATCAATGCCTGTAGCCTTCGCCTCCTTACGCAGGAAGTAAGTGAGACATTTCGATTGTATGGACTCATGGCATTGTCTGGCTGTTGTACCAAATAGTAGGTTGGCAAGCGAAGCCACCGCCAGAAATGCTGAGCCAAGAATCAGGCCCCAGCCAACCGACGGAACTTGCGCTCGAAGTCCTAGCCCAGCTGCGATTCCGAGAATAAGAAGAGCGAACACTACGGCGGACATGCTCCATGCACATATTTGGGCATTTCGCCTGCATCGCCAGTACGTCCGCCTCTGCAATGATTTCCGCTGAACTGACATCTCGACCAGTTGCTTTTGTGTTGCTCGGTGACGATCCTGCTCCTGCGTGATCTTTTCGGTCTCTTCCTCCTTGATAGCGGTGGTGACCCGTCGCAAGGTCTCGCTCACGGTCTCTTCGGTGAGGGCTGCTTCATCGCCTAATGTGAGCCTCATCAGCTCTTCTTGAGCAATAGTGCTGCTTCGAAGTAGCTGGTGATCTCGCGCAGACAACTTGCCCTGCTTTTGGAGCTTGTCGATTTCACTCAGGTATTTATCGAGGAGCACCTTCGATGGCTGTAACGCGGCATACGAGTAGGCCAGCAGTTCCATAGTTGGTATCGAGGGGGCCCCCATAGGAGCCTTCAGCCAAGCCATGTTGGCCAGACTGAAATCAGTGATCACACTTGAGACTTCGCGAGACGCTTCATGTAACTTGCCATAGTCGTATGCGGCCCTCGCAAATGCTGCGTTGCTACTAACCAGTACAGCCTTGCCCTTCTCCACGGAAACTGGTGCAGCGTTGCCTCGTAGCACGTATACGCTGCGAACTGAGTTGATGTCGTAGTCCCGTGCGCGCGGGTTAAAGTAGGTGACCTCGTCTTCCAAGACCTTTCCAAAGACTGTCTCGTCAATCTGGAAGCCTTCGATGTACCGAGGCGTTGTCTTAACGTCGATCCCGGCCTCCGTAAGCAGTTGATCGAGCTGGCCAGCCAAGAGCAGAAGGTCAGATTTCGTCCTACCGCTCCGTCGAGCCTCCAAGACGATAGCCCCGCGACCTGTTGACGACTCAATATGGTCGGCCGCTCCTCTCAGGACACGATCCAGTTCCTCACGAGAATGGGAGAACGTAGCGACGGCAGCACCGAGGTTTCCTAATAGTCTAATCAACTCCTCAGTCGCACGCATCTTCGGCTCCCCTTCGAGCCCGAGCCGCTGCACTAAGAGAGGGGTATCAAGATAGAACGTCACCCCCTTATACGTTTTCGGTGCGTTTTGAAGATCGGGACACAGCAACGCGTTGGCGAGCATATGCCCCTGAACCAGGATCATGAAGCTCTCGAATCGCTCTGGATCGCTGCGCTGCAGATGCAGGACGTAGTTGCTGACAAGAACAATGTGGGCTTGCTGTTTCACTTCGACCGTCGGAATGGTCGTACCACGCAAGTATGCTCGCAGGCACGGGATATTGAACTCAGAGAGAAACCCGCAGATGGCAGTGATCGCTTCATCTTCGGCGGCGATACACTGCCCTCCACCTTTGGCGAATTCAAGCAGGCCGGACACAACCGCCTGAATGTGCCGGTTCGCCTTGCTCTTCTCGGCAGTGATGCCCGGGTCTGGCAGGACACCAGCGATGTGATATACGCCCTCTTCTCGCTTTAGCGGGTATGTCCGTGAGAGACGCTTCAATACGACCTGAACCGCGCGTACGGGAATCTCAAGGCCGAACTGGGTCCGGAGATGATCATGAACAACTTGATCAGTCACCGGATCGGGCTTGTGGGTAACTAGCACCTGCAGAATGAACGGTCGCTGGTAGTCCAGGTAGTCTTTCCCTTGGTCAATGTTGACCTTCAGCATTGCCAAGCTGGTTAGTGTTTCGGTTGCCGCCATGTTGTTAAATCCCCCCCACCAATTCTTTCGCATTCTTCAACCGCAGCTCGCCGGAGATGAGCTTGGGCAGCAGCGTGTCGCGCAGGGCGGCAAGGGTGCGGGATGCTTTTGTTCCAGCCATGACGCGACGGAACATAGGATCGACCCTCCATTCGAATTCCCCGAATACCCGATCTGGTGGCATGACCACCTTCGACGTTACGAATGTGCTCGTCGTGATCGTGTCAAATACCGATCCGTGGGCGGCATGGACAAGGTTAGAGATCTCTTCCCGTAGGTGGCAGTAGAGCGCGAACGGCGTACCGATGGCGGATGCGAGTGCATAGCAAGTCTGATTTATTGCCATGGCATCTCCAAGTACGACCATACGCCCGGTCGTCGCCCCGCGCGCGACAACGACAGAACACAAGGCGGGAATCAGTTGCGTGGCGCTTTCGTCGAGTCCTCGCGCGGTGATCATTCGTTCCGTCTCAACTAGAAACGAATCACCGCATTAAGACACGTCTTTGGCGCTTGCCCAAGGAATGCTGCCGCTCCAGTACTCGTCACGGTCAGTCTTTGGTGTTCCGCCACTCAGCAGGCGCGCAGTTTCAAGAATGGGGCCGACTCGCCACCCCTTCGGAATCTCCCCCAGCTCCGAGTCCTCGAAGGAATCCGGAAACAGATCGGCGAGGGACTTGGGTAGGCCGCCTGCCTGCCGCGCCACTTCGTTTTGCGGCGCAGGCAGGGGGTCGCCTGTCTGCGTGCGGGCCTTCCTATTTCGAGCTTCCATGTTGGCACGCACAGGCAGGAAGTCCACGAACCACGACTTGAAGAGCGCCCGTGCCATCGATTCCAGCGTCTCGTTCATACGCCGGTTCAGCTCGATCTTGTCGTCCAGCGTACCAAGAATGTGAGCAATGGCGCGTTGTTCGGGAAGCGGTGGCATCTGAAGAGGGAAGGACCGAATGATGCCTTCATTAAGGTTGGGCATCGTCGCACCGATCGCGTGGAACTTGAACCACTCCACCGATGCTGGATTCGCAAGAACATGCGACAGGAAGTCAGGACTGACAGAACTGCTTCCCCTTCTGACGCGAAGGCGTATCGCGCCTGTACCGCAGAGAAACCCGTCCTCGGCCTCGCGCACGCATCCGATATGACCTGTCGCCTGCACTCCTCGACGTGCGAACAGGATGTCGCCCAGCTCGAGCCGGTGTCGCGTGAGTTCCTCGGCTTTGCCGGGCGATATCTTGGGAAGAACAGAGTGATCGATCTGTCGATTGCGGATCGCTTCAGTCGGAACTACGGGGACTCCGTCCTCGACGTAGTCGTGAGCGTGCAACTGCGTGCCGAACGGCCCGGTTTGAAGTTCGACAACTCCTGCATCGCAGAGTTCTCCGATCGTACAGCCTCGCCACTCACTCGCCATACCCAAGCTCCTTCAGGTTGGCGGCGATAGCAGTGTCAAGCTTCGCAGCTTCGGCCTGCTGCGGCTGAGAGATTGCGGTCCGCCGTAGCCTCTTTTTCGCGGAGGTGATCATTGTTTTCGTCGCGGCTCTGTCAGCGCACGAGCGCCCTTCTTTGCGGCTTGTTTTTTCCGCTCTGCGCCCGCAGGTGTCGGCACTCGCGCTAACTCGGCTTCGATCTGCTCAATGGTGGGGAGGCTGGCTTGAAGCTCTTCTGGTAGGGCGTGAGTGAGTCGGGTGTCCCATTCGGCCACGCTGATAGGCTTGGTGTTGCCACTAAGGGCGTACTCAACTAACACGCGGTTCTTCTCGCGCACCAACAGCAGGCCTAACGTCGGTTTGTCGTCGGGATGGCAGAGCAGCCGATCTACCGCCGTCATATACATGCCCAGTTGCGCACCGTCGCCCGGTTGAAATTTGCGCGCCTTGAGCTCGATGACCACATACCGACGCAGTTTGAGATGGTAGAAGAGCAGGTCGAGATAAAAGTCCTCGTCGCCGACTTCTAAATGCACCTGGCGGCCGACGAAGGCGAAACCCTGGCCGAGTTCGAGCAGGAATTTCTGGATATGGGCCACGAGGCCCTGTTCCAGTTCGGCTTCGCGGCGCGGCGCGTCCGTGCCCAAGAAGTCGAAGAGATAGGGGTCTTTGAAGACCTGCACCGCCAGGTCGGAGTCGGGCGGCGGCAGCGTGGCCGGAAAATTGGTTTGTGCCTTGCCGTGCCGACGGTGGGCGTGGGTTTCGATCTGGAATGCCAGGATGTTGCGCGACCACCCATGCTCCAGCGTCTTGGCGGCGTACCAGAGCCGCGATTCCGGGCTGTCGAGTTTCTCCAGCAGCGCGATGTGGTGGTACCAGGTCAATTGTGCAAGCGACGCTTGCACAATCTGCCGGTTGGGCCAGGCTGTCGCAAAGGCACGCATGTACTTTAGGTTACGCGGCGAAAACCCTTTCATCTCCGGGAAGGCCTCACGTAAATCGGCCGCCAAGCGATCGATGACGTGACTACCCCAGCCCTGGTTGGCTTGCTTGTCCAAGATGCTGCGCCCGATATCCCAGTACAGCAACACCATGACGGCGTTGCCGGCGAGGACCACGCGCAGGCGTTCCTGATGGATGCGGGTCTTGAGGTCAGCCAGCCACGCGGCATAGTCCATGGGCACCTCCCCGGCGGGAGGCGGGATCGGGAACATGACGCTACGGTCCACGCGGCCACGTTGTTTGCGTTCCGGTGCTGCGTCTGTCTTGATGACGGCACCTTTTTTCTTACCAGCCATACCCAAGCTCCTGCAGGTTGGCGGCAATCGCGGCATCCAGCTTCGCGGCTTCGGCCTGCTGCTCGCGCAGCGTCGTGGTGAGCCGTTTCATCTTCTCCTCGAACGGTTCGCTATCGTCCTCAACGGCCTCCGCGCCGACGTAACGCCCCGGCATCAGCACATGTCCTTGCTTACGGATATCATCGAGCCTCGTGGCCTTGCAAAAGCCCGGTATGTCTTCGAACTTGCCAGCATCCTTGTCGCCACGCCAGGCGTGATAGGTACCGGCGATCCTGGAGAGGTCGTCGTCGGTGAGCTCGCGGTGCACTCGGTCTACCAGGGTTCCCATCTTGCGTGCATCGATGAAGAGCGTCTCGCCGCGCCGGTCGCGGAAGCGGCCGTTCCTCTTGTTGCGTGCTAGGAACCAGAGGCACACCGGGATCTGCGTCGAGTAGAAGAGCTGGCCCGGTAGCGCGACCATGCAGTCCACCAGGTCCGCCTCGATGATGGCCTTGCGAATCTCGCCTTCGCCGGACTGGTTGGACGACATCGAGCCGTTGGCGAGCACGAAGCCAGCGAGCCCGGTGGGTGCGAGGTGGTGGATGAAGTGTTGCACCCAGGCGTAGTTGGCGTTGCCTGCAGGGGGGACGCCGTAGACCCAGCGCTTATCGTCTTTGAGCAACTCGCCGCGCCAATCGCTATCGTTGAAGGGCGGGTTGGCCAACACCCAGTCGGCCTTGAGATCGGGGTGCTTGTCGTTGTGGAACGTGTCGCCGTGGGCGATCTGCGCGTCGATGCCGCGGATGGCAAGGTTCATCTTGGCGAGCCGCCAGGTTGTGTAGTTGGACTCCTGGCCGTAAATGGAGATGTCGCCGAGCTTGCCGCTGTGGGCCTCGATGAACTTCTCGCTGCTGACGAACATGCCCCCCGATCCGCAGCAGGGATCGTAGACGCGGCCCTTGTAGGGTGCGAGCACCTCGACCAGGACGCGCACCACGCGAGACGGCGTATAGAACTGGCCACCGCTCTTACCCTCGGCGCTGGCAAAACGCGCAAGGAAGTATTCGTAGACGCGGCCCAGGGTGTCCTTGGCACGGTCGGCGGCGCTGCCGAGGGCGATGTCGCTCACGAGGTTGATGATCTGGCCGAGTCGTACCTTGTCGAGGCCTGCTCGCCCGAAGTCTTTCGGCAGCACGCCCTTGAGTGAGGGATTGTCGCGCTCGATGGCGCTCATTGCATCGTCCACTAACGTGCCGATGGTGGACTGGGGGGCGTTGGCCTTGAGATATGACCAACGCCCCTCCTTCGGCACCCAGAAGATGCTGACGGCTTTGTACTCGTCCGGATCTTCAGGGTCAGCGCCCTTCTTGCGCTGCGTTTCGAGCTCGGCGTGCTTCGCCTCGAAGGCATCGGAGATGTACTTGAGGAAGATCAGTCCGAGGACGACGTGTTTGTACTCCGCCGCGTCCATGTTATTGCGTAAGGCGTCAGCGGCGGCCCAAAGCTTTGCCTCGAAGCCAAGATTGGCACCGGTGTCTGCTCTAGATTCTGGCTTTCCTTTAGGCGCCATTGGTCGTATTAGCCCTCTCCATGTTCAAGCTGAAAATCCATCCCGGCTCGTGCCGCCGCAGAATACCCTTTTCCATGTTTTAAAGCACCCAGCGTTCTTACGAGGAAAAGTGGTTGGTGGTGTACGGGGAGGAGGAGGTGGGGAAATGTTCAATGATCAATACTCAATGTTCAATGGGGAGGGGGACCGAAAGGGAGAATTTTCAATGTTCAATGAACAATGTTCCATGGGGGAGTGGGGAGGAGGATAACCCAATGTTCAATGATCAATTGGGGGAGCAAGACGGCAGGAAAGAGGATGCCCTGCCTGATTACTCCGGCACTCAGCCTGCTTTCGCTGTGACGCGCAGCTTCACGTGTGCCTTCTGTTGGAGGGCGTTGACGATGCCGAAGAAGTTCTCCGTACTTGGGTTGCCTCGTGGGGCCAGCATGCGATGCAGGCTCTTGCTCGGCTTCTTAAGCGCGGCCGCGAGTTCTTCAAAGCCGACCGTGGCATTGACGAGATCACGCAGCATCGCTTTGCCCGCGGCGGTCTCGCCGGCCAGATATGCATTGATCGCCTCGGTGAAAAGGGCTTCCCGAAAGCGAGGATCCCGTTGAACACGCGCCGCCACCGTATCTTTAAACTCGCGTGTGAGTGCCATAGTGCCTCCCTGCGCCACTAGGTCTGTGGGGTGCCTTTGCGTCGGCGATAGTCGGTCCATCGTTCTTGAGCGGCCTGAATTGCCTGCTGCTGGCGTTGCTTCGTGCTCCCACCAAGCAGAATGACAAGCGTCTCGCCGTCCTTGCCGAAATAGACCCGATAGCCGGGACCAAAGTCGATTTTGCGCTCGAAGACGCCGCCTCCGACCCCCTTTACCCCGACCAATTGGCGACAGTCAATTGAAAGAGGGTCGCGGTCACCTTGGCGGCTGCTGGTGCATTGAGGCCATCAAACCATGCCGCGAAGGGTGAGCGACTCCGTGGATCGAGATATTCGAGTATCTGAATCGAAGCCGCCATTGTAGGTAACGCATAAGTTACCATTGTCTGCCCGCGAATGGCAACAGAGAATGGGCGGGGTGGCAGGGGAAGAGGAAGGTAACGGCCGATGGCGAGGAAGCCGGGAGCTCATGGCTAATGGCGTGGAAACCGGGCGCTTATGACCGATGGCATTGGAGAGAAGAGCCAGTAGGGAAAGGGCTATGGCGGGAGCAAGGGCATCGCTTGTGGCGCGTGAATCGTGACTAAAAAACTCACTGGCGGAGGCGGATCTGGAGAAAGTCTTGATGGACGAACAGGCGGGAGGCGCCGTTGGCTGTCGCGAAGTGTTTCGCCACATAGGCTTCGAGGTTGCGCATGGCCATTGGTTGGCTGATCGGTAGGGATAGAGCATGAATCAGGCGACCCGGTAGACGGCGGACTGCTCCGGGGTCTCCACATGGGCCTGGTCGAGGGGGGTGCTGGACGGGGAGGGGTGGATTGGGGACAAATGTTCAATGATCAATGTTCAATTAGGAAAGGGGAGTGTGGGATGCCAATTTTCAATGTTGAATGTTCAATGATCAATTGGGGAGGAGAGGGGAGGGCTGAAAATTCAATGTGCAATGGCGGAAGGGAAGAGGGCGGTGCTGCGGTTCTGGAGTATGACCACAGTGACGCTGGAACCAATCCTCAGCACTATCCTCGGGATGTCTGTGGTCGGCTTCCATTTGAGTGCTTTTGGTTCGCCGAGCCCGCAAGCCTTTCAGGCCGTTTTCAACATCTTGCCTCGGGTGACCGGGACAAACCGGATTTCCACCCGTTGCTTCAACGCGGCAGCGATTCGCCTCAGCATTACAAGAGAGTGCCCTTCGTATTCCGCGTCTTCCAGCCGGCAGATGGCCGAAGCGGTCGTTCTTACCAGCTTGGCCAATTGCCGTTGGGTGAGACCGGCTCGACGACGTAACGCGGTGAGTTTCCGTGCCACGCTGTCGTTCGCCCGCGCATCTTCCAATCCCTTCACGCGATCGGGCCTCCCCTCGTAGTATCGGCGGTAGAGAATTTGGACGGCATCCGAGGTGGCTGTGTGTGTTCGCTTTGCCATGTTCATTCCTCCCGATACGTATGGGCCTGGGGATCGTGCTCAAACAGACGTTTTCGCTCCAGGGCGCGTTGAATGGCCTATGCATAATTCGTAGATGCCATCCCGCAACAGATCGGCTTCGGGGCGCCGCAGTTCATGGCCAAGGTCGCTCAATCTTGACCACGCACTTGTCTTGAATCTTGGCAGGCAGCGCGTCGAGCCATTCCAATACGGGAACGGACCCTTCCAGGTCCTGATAGAATACCACTCGCGTTCTCGGCAATCTCTCGCCCTCCCACTCTCAGTGCAGATGTTCTCATATTTGCGAATGTGCTTCAAGGTTCTGGACTGACTTTTTCCTTCTGGATCTTGTGCATCGAGCCGACGAAACCAGCCTGCTCCTCAGGATGTCTGTGGCTCGCGGGGATGAGTGGCTTCGGATGGGCACGGAATCGCGCCCGGTTCGGTGGCGGGTGTGGCACTCCCTGCATCGAGAAGGATGGCAACCAGCATGTCGCTCATGACGTTCACGCCGGAGCGGGCTCTGGCGATGATCCAATCCACCGCCAGTCTTCTTCAGCACAGTGAGGATGACCACGGCATCGGTATCGGCCCGATAACTGATGCGAACGGCACGCCCTAGGCGGCTTTGGCGGCAGCCTTTTCTAACAACTCATGAATCAGCGACTGATAGGGTTTCCCTTGTTTGGCGGCCATCTTGCGAAGCTGGCTCAACAGCTTCGGGGAGAGGCGAATGGCGATCAACTGCTTTGCCATGCCGCTTGCCGGCCGGCCGACCCGACGTGCACGTCTGAGTTCTTCCTCTGTGGACTCGGGGATGTCCGAGAAATCAATCTGCGAGTCGGGTATAGGCTTGACGCTCCCGCCGACTCGCCGGCCGCGCACTGATGATCCTGAACTTTTCTTTTTCATGATCCGTCCTCCGTATTGTATACACGACGAGTAACAGCCGATTGATCGAGGATAGGCCAAGTCGCTTGAACCGCTGTTCCTGATCAGAATGTGCCACGTCGTCCCAATCGAGTCCGCCGGCATCAGCGAAGACCGTGGCCGCTTCCTCAAACGGGACACCGTGTTTCTCGAAGTTGGCAATAGCCTTCGTGATGTCCCACGTAAACACATTATCGTATATACACTAATGTGCTCCTCGTCGCAAGTCTGAGGACGGGAATGGATGAGCTGACTGGTTCATCTGGTTGCGTTTGTGCATCCAACCAAGGAAACCAGCACTCGCCTCAGGATGTCTGTGGCTCGCGGGGATGGGTGGTTTCGGATTGGCATTGAATCGCGCCCGGTTCGGTGGCGGCGATGACGGGCCCTCTATCGAGAAGGATGGCGACCAGCATGTCGCTCATGACGTTCACGCCGGAGCGGGCTCTGGCGATGATCCAATCCACCGTCATGATGAGTGGAATGGCCGCGACGATGACGGGATCCGGCAAGCCCGCGGCGGAAAGAACCAGCGGCAACACGATCAGCCCGGCTTCCGGAATGCCGGCCACGCCGGCCCCCGCGATGATCGAGGCGAGGACGATCAACACCTGATTCGCCATCGGTAGATCGAAACCCAGCGCCTGGGCGAGAAAGAGCGCGGCCATCGCTTCGTAGAGGGTGATGCCGTCGTTGTTGAGGTTCGTGCCGACACAGGCTGCGAGGCGCGCCGATTGCGGCGAGACGTTCATACGCTGGAGGCACCGGAGCGTGACCGGCACGGTGGCGAGGCTGCTATTACACGACACGGCGGTCATGATGGCGTCAGCCCCCTGCCCCAGATAGACCTTCGGCGACTTCTTCCCCACCAGCCAGGCAACGAGCGGATAATAGACGAGGGCGTGGACGGCGAGCCCCGCAAGCATGGCGGCGAGGAAGATCCAGAGAACGGAGAAGACGCCGACGCCGGCCTTGCCCACGACCTGCGCGACGACGCCAAAAACCGCGAGCGGGACCACGAGGATGATCCACGCGAGTATCTGCACGAGCCACACATAGATGCGATCAATAACCCGCACGAGGACATTGACCACCCCGCCGGTCTGGTCTGTTTCGCTCCGCACCAGCCGGAGGGTGGCGCCGAGAACCAGGGCGAGGAGGACAACGCCGATGATGTTGTTGCTGGAAAATGGCTCCATGATGGTGCGGGGAATGTAGGACGCGAGGTACTCAATCGGGCTCTGTGCCCCGGCCTGCACGTTTGCAAGCGCCGCCGCTGATGGCTTGGTGCCCGGCACGAGGTGGAGCAGCTCATCAACATGACCGTACCAGGCCAGGCCCGGCTGCCAGGTATTCATGATGACCAGGCCGATCGCCATGGCGACGGAGACGTTGACGAGGCAGATGACGAGCAGCTTGCCCCCCTGGCGTAGCGGCAGGCTGGTGCGGATGAGCGCATCGAGGATCGCAAAGAAGATGAGCGGGATCGCGAGCGTCTTGAGCAGCGTGACGACGAACAGGCCGAGCTTGCCCAGTTGTTCGTTACGCAGACCGCCCAGATAGGGCTCCTGACCGAAGATGGCGCCAAGCAGCGCGCCGCAGATGACGGCGATGAGCACTTGCGTATAGAGCGGCAGCGGGATGCAGCGTTGTGTCGGCTTCATGTTGGTCTCTTGTGGGCCGCGGAAGAATACCCGTTTCTCCATGGGAAATCATCCAGGTTTTCAACGAGGAAAAGCTGCTGAGTGCGTAAGGCGAGGGGGCGGGGAAAAATGTTCAATGATCAAAATTCAATGTTAATGGGGGAAGGGAAGAGGGCAGTGCCGCGGTTCTGGAGCACGATCAAGGTAACCCCGGTCGGCGACATCCAGGAGACGAGCCGTTCGAGGTGCGCGAGCCATTCTTCCGTCGGAATGTACTAGCGGGAGTGCGAGCAGAGCACGAAATCGCCCTGGGCCTCCGGGCTGGCGTCCAGGATTGACGTGCCGATGGCGTCGGCCTGCGGAATCGCGCGCTGGAGCTGGGCGAGCAGATGGGCGTTCGGTTCGATGGCGATGGTGCGATCGAAGGTCGGGGAGAAGGCCTTGGTGACTTCACCCCTGCCGGCGCCGGCATCGATGAAGACTTTTCGCGCGGGCAGATCGTCCACCAGCCCCTGCAAAAACCGCTTCGGCTTCGGTTCTGAGCGCGGTGGTCCAGAAAGACCTGGAAGGCGCGCTTGTAATCCTCGCCCTGCGAGTCGAATACCCGAATGAGCTCCGGTTGCATCATGGGTGCTGTTCTTCCGTCAGTCGAACGGTTTGTCTGGCTTGTGAGGGTGTCGCAGCACGCCTTCTGCCGTGAGAGGGCCAGGGGGAAGGGGCGAACCTCGCTTGGGTGGTGACTCGTGAATCGTAACTCGTGAGCCGTGACTGATTCCGTGAAGCGTATTTCGTGAGGCGTTTTAGGGATTTAGCGAGCGGCGAGCGACGAACGATAAGTCAAAGATGCCGGCTCTGAAGAGGAGGGGGGATCGCTCGGGAGTTTTTTGCCGGCGCCTACCGGTCTTGCGGTAGGAGTAGGAGAATCTTCTGGCGGACTCGGTAGGCTGCAGCCACTACGTCGCGGCCATCCCCCTCGCCAGGTTCGAATAGGTCATCGGGATAACGAGCCGCGACCCCGTAGGAGGTCAGCTTCCGGCAATCGGTTTCCAGGGTACTTAGACTCGCCTCATGTTCGACACACTGCGCAAGTCATGCCGCAAGATCGTGCGTCTTCGAAAGGTCGCTTCCCTGATGGACAAGAAACGCCTTTAATACCATCTCCACAGCTTGTTGCGCATGAAAACAGATCGTGTCCCAGGGAATCTCTTTGGCAGCGAGGTTGTTTTCGATGTTCAGGAGATCGTGATCGGCTTTGCGAAGCCAGGCCGAAAAGTTGGACTCAGCGCTGTTCATACAGCACCTTGCCCTCCTTCTCGATCGCTGACAAGAGCGTGCCCTTGATATGGCGAAGACGACGTACTTCCTCCGGCGTGTACACGACAATAGCCATCGGCCAGGAACGAAGCCCAAAGACCTCACTCACCTCAATCGCGCGATCCGGCGGACGCCGCGGTGTGTCCATTTCAACGAAAGATCCACGTCGCTGTCCGGACCAGCCGTGCCGCGAGCATGGCTTCCAAACACCACAATGCGTTTCGGGTGAAAGCGTGCGACGATCGTCTTGGTCACATGGTCCAGTAAAGCGGCTTGCGTCATGGGGACTATGGCCTCCTGCGCGTAGTCTAGCCAATTCACGTGTATACCGCCAGCAACTGACCGTCCGTGCGTTTGAGGTGATGGGTGATAGTTGTGCTCTAGCCTAACGGAGCGGATGGCGTATAACTGATGGCAGGAGGCCAGGGACTCAACGTTCAGTGTTCAATGATCAAGTGGGAAGCAAGACGGCAGGAACGGGTAGCCCTGCCTGATCACTCCCGCATTCAGCCCGCTTTGGCGGTGACGCGGCGCTTCACGTGCGCCTTCTTTTGGAGGGTGTTCACGATGCTGAAGAAGTTCTCCGTGCTCGGGTTGCCTCGTGGGGCCAGCATTCGACGCAAGCTCTTGCTCGGCTTCTTGAGCGCGGTCGCCAGTTCTTCAAAGCCGACTGTGGCATTGACGAGATCCCGCAGCATCGCTTTGCCCGCAGCTGTCTCGCCGGCCAGATACGCATTGATCGCCTCGGTGAAGAGGGCTTCCCGACAGCGAGGATCGCGTTGAACCGGTGCCGCCACCGTGTCTTTAAATTCGCGTGTGAGTGCTGATGGCATAAGAAAATCGGGGGCCTAGAGTGACGATCAGCTAGCTGGCGATGGGACGGCCTGCGGACTCAATGGCAGCTAGGATCTTTCTTTGACTATCGGCGTCAAATTCGTGTCCGTAGAAACGGAGGAAGACACCTTTGCGTATTGTGTCTGGGGTGGCCTGCGGGTCCTGCTGTCGAATGGACGCTTCAACGAGGGCACGCGCCGTCTCGCGCATCGCGCACCCCATTTTGAGCCGTTCTTCTCCCGTCCGTTCCATGAGCATGGCCCGGTAGCGGGCGTCCATTTCGGGAGGCGTATCCTTCATTGACATACCTCTTGGTAAATTGTGGAAAGTCCCAAACGCTCTACCCACCGATTCAGGTACTCGCTGTCGAGTCCCTGTACTGACCGGAGCAGATTCCGGACATCGTCCAATTGCAATTGGGACCGGCTCTCCTTGGCCCAATCCAACTTGGAGAGGATGAGGTCTTCGGGAGACACGATGGAAACCTGTTGGCCTGCGATCAAAACCGCCCGACGACGCGCAAACTCTTCTCGGCGGTATTCCGTGTCTTTTCTCACGACACAGTCCACTTTGACCACCAGGGCGTTGTGAATGATGTTGAACATGGCATGGCCTCGTATGGCTTCGCGAACCATGTCACGATCGATATAGAAATCTTTTTGGAACAGGCGGGTGACTCGATCCACATCCCCCTGAGACAATTCGATGACGAGATCGATATCGCGGGTCATTCGCGGAACGGCATAGAAGTTCGTCGCCATCGAGCCGGTCACCATATAGGGAATGCCGGCCCCCTCTAATTGTGCGGTTACGAACTTCAGAACGTCTAGCTCGTCACTCATAGGCAGACTACACTTCCTTATTTCCATCGTTGCCGCCGAAGAATACGCTGTTCGTGGTGGGAAATCACGCCGGTTCGACCAAAGACCGCATGGCCTATGGCGGATGGAGGGGTGAGTGAAAATCCAGACGGCGTCTGGACTTTTTGGCCTGTCGGATTGTGCAGACACGGTCTGCACTTTGTCTCGAGAAGCAGAAGAGCTACTAGCGAATGGCTTATGGCAGGAATAAGAGACGTATCTCGCTCAGCGTCGTTCGTATCTCGGTTCGGAATAGGATCCCAGGCCCGGGAACGACGAGATACGAGCGACGAACGACGGCATTTCTCTCTCTAGACTTTGGGAATCCGAAGGGTCTTGCTGATCATCAAACTGCCGGAGAGAACGAACAGCAGGGTCAGCGGGTGCAGCTCCCACGGCCCCACGGTCCAGGTGCCCCAGTAGAGGTGCTCGCCCAGCCGGTCCTGCCAGGCGGCCCAGGCCAGCACGGCGGTCAGCAGAAAGGTCGTGGGAATGGGCGTGCCTTCGAAGTAGGCGACCTTGTCGTCGCCCTGCGACAGTGTCTCGGCGGTCACATTATATCGGGCCAGCCGGCTGACCCCGCAACAGACGAAATAGATCAGGGCCATCCAGTCCCAGCCTCCACGCAAGCCGGCGGCGAAGCCGAGCGCTGCGGGAGCGACGCCGAACGAAATGACGTCGGCCAGTGAATCCAACTCGCGCCCAAGTGTCGAATGTTCGTGCCGCCAGCGGGCGACCCGGCCGTCGAGCCAGTCGAAGGCCAAGGCCGTCGGCGTCATCGCGGTGGCGGCAAGGAAATGACCGGTTGACCGGCTGCCCATATAGAGCATGGAGAGAAAGACGGCCCCGACCCCGCAGGCGGCGTTGCCCAAGGTCAGCACGTCGGCCAGGTGAAACTCGCGGATCATCGAGAAATGCTTGGGATGGGTGGCGGCCACGGCGGAAAAATCTACGCGGGATTCGGTGGAATGTCCAGCCGGAGCTTCGGAGTGTATCGCAGATGGCTGAGTACTTATATCTGGCACAGACAGTGTGGCGTTAACACTCCGGCTAATGTGGAGCTACAACAGTGCGGTGAATTCTTCTACCGCAAGATCGGCTTGTCGGACAATTGCTCGGAGGGTACCACGATCCAATTCCTTGTGATCGGGCACAACCACCTGACAAAAAGGATCAGTCCGGCGGAGAATGATATGGCTCCCTTCCTGCCGTCGAACTACGAATCCTACTCGCTCCAGCGCCTTGATGCATGCACGCCCAGAGATGCTCGGCAGTTTGCTCATACAGCCATGAGGACCGCATCAAAATGCTCTTCCGGCACAGGAAGACTATCTTCCTTCAAGGCTGCGATATAGCCACCGATCGCCTCGCGGATATTCGCGACCGCCTCTTCTTTCGTTTTGCCTTGGCTGAGACACCCTGGCAAACTGGGACATTCTGCCACCCAGAAACCGTCCTCACCGCGATAGATAATGACCTGCCTCAAGGTGCCCTCCTTTTTGGCCCGTTTGCTGCCGCTCAGGATACCGGTTTGCCTCAGACATGACAAGCATTCCGTGGAGTAACGGAAGCCACGTATCTCGTTTTCAGACCAGGCGAGACGGAGAAACGCAATTATTGCGATGCTTGAATATGACGAGGGTGACGCTGGCGGGGGACGTCCGGGACACGAGCCGTTCGAGATGTGTGAGCCTCTGGTCGGCGAGGATGTAGTACAGGGTATGCGAGTGGACCAAATCGCCCTGCGCGCCAGACGCTGCCGAGAGAATTGGATCGCCGATGGCGTCGGGATCGTGCAGCGGGCGGCAGCGTACCCGCTTTTGGGAGAAGAGGGGATCGAGAATCATCCGCCTTTGGCCAAGACGCGCTGCCGAGAGATACTTTCCGCATCCTCCACTTGACCGGCAGGGCGAAGGCGCGTACACAATCATCCTAACTAGGAGGGACCTATGCCACCGAAGAGAAAGGTGCCACGGGCGTCGGGACGCAATCGACCGGCTGGTCAGAAACGGAAGGGTGCGGCGGCGAAAAGCGGTGAGGCGGGGATGACTCGCCGCCTGCAGGACTTGGTGGAGCGGATTGATGTCGTGCTGCCGGAGGTGGCGGCCCGAGTCGCGGCGCTGGAACATCTGCTGCTGGAGCTGAAACTCTGCACGCAAGACGATTTGCGGAATGCGCGGGAGTTCGTGCGCATTCAGGAGGAGTAAACAGCCGGTAGCCGTGGCCGCTGGTCAGATCTAGCCCAACCTCTGGTTAGTGGACCGGCTGCTGAAACCTGGGGTCAGGAAACAGGGCTGTGCACTCCATGCAGAGGAGCTGCCCTGTGTGAGTGCCTTGGGGACTCACAACCACATCGACGAGGCGGCTGTGGGTGCAAGGCTTCTTCAGGGTGGTGCGGGGACTGGGGTTCTGAGGCTCTGTCGACAGACTGACTCTTATCATGGTGTCCCCCTTCGGTACGGCCCTCGTTTTGGAGTGATGCTTGTCGGGCATGATCCTGACCGCGAACTTCTCCACGTCAGCTCCCGCGAGCCGGTAGCATGGACTTCTCATTCGAACTCGTCAAGCCTGCATACACCGACCGTGGCGCAGCCTTCTACTCCATGGCTGGTCGCTCTCGCAGTCGCGCCGGTGGACGGACTCCCTGATTTCTTTTGCTCTCGTCTTCTTTACGCGATCGGCTCGCGGTGCCCAGCGTTTACTTTCTTTCCCCCGGCTCGTTAGACTGCCGGGATGAATACTGAACAGCCGTCTTCTGCCGTTCCCACCGAGCCTGTCTCTACTGATCCGGTTGATCGAGTGATCAACTACCATGTGTGCACCAAACACCATTTCCACCGCTATGCGCGGTCGCTGGGGTTTCTGGATTGGGCGAACCAGCCCAATCCCTTTCGGCGGTTTGAAGGAGCCCCGCTCGTGCGATTGCCGTTACTGAAGAACGAGGACGAACCGCTGTCGCCCTCGTACGATGCGATCTATCAGCAGGGTGCCGTCCCTGCGCAGCCGCTTACCAGTAGAACGCTCTCGCGATTTTTCGAGTTGGCGCTCGGACTCTCGGCTTGGAAAAAAGCCGGAGAGTCGGAATGGGCGCTGCGGAATAATCCTTCCTCCGGCAATCTCCATCCGACGGAAGGGTATGTGCTGCTGCCGCTGGTCGATGGACTCGATCTGACCGCGGGACTCTATCACTATGCGCCAAAGGACCATGGCCTGGAGTTACGCGCTGACTTTCCTCCTGGTCACATCACGCGCCTGCTGGCTGCCTTTCCGCCCGGCGCCTTTCCGTTCGGTCTGACCTCCGTGCATTGGCGGGAAGCGTGGAAGTATGGCGAGCGGGCGTTTCGTTACTGCAACCATGATGTCGGCCATGCGATCGGCTCGGCACGTCTTGCGGCGGCCACGCTTGGTTGGAACATGGCTCTGCTGGATGGTGTGGACCAAAATACGGCGGCGATGCTGTTAGGGACGCATCGCACGGACGACTTCCGCGATGTGGAACCGGAACATCCCGATTGCCTGGCGGTGATCTGGCCTGTCGGGGACGTGAGGGGGGAGGGGTTAAGGGTGAGGAGTGGGCAGGGAGAGATTCCTCTGTTTCTCGATCCAAGTGCGGTGAAGGATCTGGTTGCCGGGCCGTGGCATGGAAAGGCCAATGCGTTGAGTCGCGAACATGGAGTGCATTGGGACATCATCGATCAGGCGGCTGAGGCTTCATGGAAGATTCAGGGTGAGGAACCGGCCATTCCATTGCATGGTTTTCTTGAGCAGGCACCCCTTCACCCCTTACCCCTTACGCCTTACGGGCCTTCCGCCGGCCAGATCATCCGCCAACGTCGCAGCGCCGTCTCATTCGACGCCCGAACGTCGATCTCCGCGGCGACGTTCTTCCATATGCTGCAGCGTGTGATGCCTCGGGTTGATCAGCCACAATTGGACCGGCCGATGCCCTGGGATGTGTTGCCGTGGGAACCGGCGATTCACTTGATGCTGTTCGTGCATCGTGTGGAAGGGATGGCGCCAGGGCTGTATGTGCTGGTGCGTGATCCGAAGAAGCTGCCGTTGCTGCAGCAGTCGATGAACCCTGAATTGGAATGGACCCCGGCGCCTGGCTGTCCGAGCGACCTTCCGCTGTACTGGCTGTTTCAGGGCGATTCGCAACGCCTGGCGGCGCAAGTGAGTTGTCATCAGGGTATTGCGGGGGACAGTGCCTTTTCGTTGGGCATGCTGGCTGAGTTCGAGGGCCGCTTGCGGCAGGGTGGGGCTTGGTGGTATCCACGCCTGTTCTGGGAAGCGGGCCTGGTGGGGCAGGTGCTGTACCTGGAGGCCGAGGCGGCGGGGGTGCGGGGCACCGGCATCGGCTGTTTCTTCGACGATCCGGTCCATGAGATTGTGGGCATCAAGGATCTGTCCGTTCAATCGCTGTATCATTTCACGATCGGCGGACCGGTGGATGACGAACGGTTGATGACGTTGCCGCCGTATCATCATCTGGCTCGTCGTGCGTGAAGCGTGATGTGTCCTGGACGAGATACGAACGACGAGATACGAGGGACGAACGACGACAGGAAAGAGCTGATGGCGTATAGCTGATCGCATCGCTAACTGAAGGGGAGATGCAAGAAGGGTAATCGCGCATGTTCAAAATTAAGAAGAAGATCGAGAAACCGAAGCCGCCGGTTCTGTACAACGTGATCGAGGACTATTCGGAGTTCGATGCGCCGGGCAATGTGACGGTCTGCGCCATGACTATGCCGGAAGATGTGGCGGCGCATGCGAAGATCCTGGCCGAAAGTTACGAGGTGCCGCTGGAGGAGATGACGTCACTTCTCACGGACGGCGGCGTGTATGTGTATCCACAAGTAAGCGGCTTGCTCACGCGTGGGCTCTTTGCCTGTCAGGTGGATCCCAGCGGCGCGACCCCGAAGCAAACCTGGGTGCTGGACCTGATGCAGTTTGCCGAGGCGGAGCAGCTGGCCCGCGCACGCGCTTGTTCGCTGGCAGAGTCGGCGGCGGAGGTATTCCATCGGACGCTTCCGGACGAACTCAAGACGAAGCTGGAGCAAAAGAATCTCGGCCTCGACTATCGGACGCTGGATCGCGCGGTGGCGAAGGGCGGCGACATCAAGTACATGGATTTCAGGAAAGACTGGTCCCCTCACTTCAAGCGGCTCTGCATCATGCCAGACGGACGATTGATCGAAACGGGTGGCTTGGAAGAGTTTGCGCAGCTGCACCAGATCACGGTGCCACAGGCGAAGAGGCTTGTCGAAGAAGGCGGGACTCTAGAAGTGGGCGGGGAGGTATTGGCCTGTCAGATCGTGAACGGCCAGCCGGCCGTCGCGCGGTTCAGTGCCAAGAACTACACGAAGGCCAAAGAATTGGTGGTGAGCAAAGGTCTCCATCTCATGGACGCGTTGAGCGAGGTCGCGTACAACGATCCGGGAATGATGCGGAGTCTTCAGCGGAAAGACCTGGGCGGCCGTCTGTAGCCCTGACCATTCATGAATCCCTGCTCCGTCGTCCGATCCTCTTGCCCGGCGAGGCTTTTCTCGTTCGGCCTTCTCGACGTACCGCAAGTACGCCTCCGTCGGCCTCACTCGCGAGAAGGCTCGGCGGGCTTCGGTCTCGAACGCCTCGCGACGGGATTCATGAATAATCCGGGCTAGCCTGCCGGTGAAACTTCGTTCCCCAGGCTTCAAGTTCAAGATGAGGGAAGAGAACCTATGAAGCGAAATCTGCTCCTCTGTACCGTGGCTCTGGTTCTCGCCGGCTGTTCCGCGCATAAGCCGATCCTCTATTCGAACGACCACTATCGCCAGGTCGGTACCGAAGCAGCGGAGTCCGACATCAACGCCTGCATGGCGCTCGCAAAGGAGGCCGGCGCCTCTCCCAGCCAAGGGAAGACGGCTCAGACGGCGACCGGGACGGTGGCCGGCGGGGCAGTCGGATCGGCGGCAGGCGCGGTGGGCGGGGCGATCCTCGGACATCCGGGACGAGGGGCCATGGTCGGCGCGGCCAGCGGCGCGACAGCTGGGTTTCTTCGTGGCCTGTTCAGGAGATCGCCGCCGAGTGGGGCCTTTACGAACTACGTGGATCGCTGCCTGCGCGAACGTGGGTACGATCCGACAGGATGGGAATAGCCCCGAGCGTTCATCGCACAGTCAATCCTTACGCTCTCCACCATTTCTTCCGGATCACCACCCCGGCCCACGTGCCAGTCACATTGCAAAGAATATCCGACAGAGCGGCGCGACGGTTGTGCGAGTAGAGTTGATAGAGCTCGACCGTACAAGAAAGAAACAGGCCGAGCAGCATGACCTTCACCACCAGGGCTCTGGTGACCGTCGCACTTCTTTGAAGGTAGAGGAGCGCAAAGGGAAGATAGAGCAGGATGTTCACCGCCAGGTCGAGCCAGAAACCGAACGTCCCGATTTCCTCAGCGGGCGGAATCCACTTCACGAATTCCCAGTGGGAATGCGCGACAAAGTTCGTGTGATAGAGGCCTGAGGCCAGGATCAGGCAGACGTAGAGCATCCACAAGAGCAGCCACATGGTCGAATAGGTTGTGCGTGAATGGTGAGAAGGTATCAACTGTGCGTCGTCGTTGCGTGCGCTGATTCTTGCAGAACCTGCTGCAGGGTTTCTAGCAATATCTGCTTGTCGATCGCCTTCTTCAGGTAGGCCACGGCCCCCTTGGCTCGAACCTTGGCTTCCAGGCCGGGCGTGGTTTGACCCGTGGCGACGAGGATCGGCATTGCGTGGGTATGGGCATTCGCGCGCAAGCGCTCAAGCAGCAGGAGGCCGTCACTTCCCGGCAGGCCGATGTCGAGGAGAATCGCGCGAGGTTTCTCCCGCACGGCGATCCCGGTGGCTTGAAGGGCGTCCGCGGCGCAGAGGCAGGAAAAGTTGGTGCCCTGACGATAGCTCTTGATCAGCACCTGGAAGTCCGGGCTGTCGTCGATAACGAGGAGACGGTTACGCGTCGTTGATCCTGGCATACCTGGATAGTCTCTTGGCACGTACCGTGCCTATGGCTTGATCGGCAAATTCCGGCCTGGGCTGAAGGGGTACGACCTACACGAGAGACCGAGGAGGGGTGACGGGGGCGTAGGGTTACTTCTGGGCGAGTTCTGCCTCAACGGCATTCAGCATATCCTTGAGGTCAAAAGGCTTTTCGAATGTTTGGTGGGCTCCGAAAAGCTTCGCGATCTCCAGAAAGTTTCGATCCCCCTGTGCGCCGGTCATGGCGATGATTTTCGTATCGAGGTATTCCCTGGTCAGTTGCAAGGTGGCTTCCAGTCCGTCGACTTCCGGCATGAGCAAGTCCATGATGAGTAAGTCGGCCTTGTCCTTTTGGTAGAGACTCAACGCCTCGCGCCCATCCCGCGCCTCGACCACCTTGTGACCGGCCTTTTCCAGGACCTCGCGCAGAAGACTGCGGATGGATGCTTCGTCATCGATCACCATGATAGTCGCCATAGAAACTCCTCGGGAAGATATATCGAGTAAGGGTTAGGCCTGTAATATAGCACGGTGGTCGAACTCGCTTGCAGACAGCTCGACTCTTAGGGAAGCTTACCGCCGAGGCGAATGTCTGTCCAGGAAAGAGTCGAAAGCGGCGGGAAAGGGCTCGTATCCTCTGTCGATGCATCCCACTGAGCCGAGTCGTTACAAGCTGGCTTCCTCTTGTGCAGTGGCTGGTGGAGCATCGGGTGCCATGCTATCACCCTGTACGAAGCGTGAATACAGAGCAGGGATGATGAGCAGGGTGAGGGCGGTGGACGTGAGGAGTCCTCCAATCACCACCGTGGCCAGGGGGCGTTGGACCTCGGCTCCCATACTGGTCGCCAGCGCCATCGGGAGAAATCCCAGACTCGCGACCAGCGCGGTCATCAGCACCGGCCGCAGGCGATCCATCGCACCCTGGATGACTGCCTGGTCAGTCGGCACGCCTTCCGCTTCCAATTGGCGGATATGACTCACCAACACGACCGCGTTCAGCACCGCAATCCCGAAGAGGGCAATGAATCCGATGACTGCGGAGATGCTGAACGGCAAACCCCGCAGCCACAGCGCCAGAATGCCGCCGGACAAGGCGAGCGGGTGCCTAGCCGAATGAAGTCGGGCGGCGCGGGCGCTCCAGGCCGTGCCGGGCGCGGCAGACGTAAAAATCGAGCAAGTGGCCGGGTTGCCGCTGCTGCGTGTCATCGTCGATCGCGCAGAGATCGCCCGACATGGTCTCACGGCTGAAGAGGTGCTCACGCTCGTCCAAACGACGCGGGTGGGAACGGTCGTCGGGACAGTCGTGCAAGGCTCCCGGCGGTTCGAGTTGGTCGTGCGATTGGCCGAGCGCGCATCCCAGGACCCAAGCACATTGGGCAATCTGTTGATTCCCACCATGCATGGAGAACTGGTCCCGTTGTCCCGCGTCACCACCATCAAGATCGATTCGGGGCCGGCGTAAATCAGCCGGGAGCATGTACAACGGCGAATCGTGGTGGAGTGCAATATTCGAGGACGAGATTTGGGCGGCTTCGTGGCCGAAGCGCAGCGAGCCGTGACTCAGGCGGTCACGCTTCCCGTCGGGTATGAGCTGATCTGGGGGGGACAGTTTGAACACTTGCAAGAAGCCGCTCGACGACTGGCCATGGTCGTGCCGGTCACGCTGCTCCTGATTCTCGGGATGCTGTCGGTGATCTTCGGCGCGATGCGCCCCGCCGTGGAGAATGCCTTTATTGAATCCTTTAACGGGGGCCTACGCGATGAGTGTTTGAACGCGCACCAATTCACCTCGATGGCGGAGGCCCAACAGATCATTGAAGCCTGGCGGCTCGACTATAATCAGCGCCGACCTCACAGCTCACTCGGGCACCTGACGCCGAACGAGTTCGTTCTATACCGTCAGGTGATCCGAGTCGTCGAAGAAGTCGTGTGCTCTGGTTAAGGATTGTTTCGTTACGGGACCAACGTCACTCCAGGACCAACTCTGAGACCAGAGTGTCGAGCGGGAAGGGTCCAGCGGACACAAGACTTTTCTCGACGTAGCAGTCAGATCCGCGTTTCTCCATGATGGCTGCATCGACAATACACACCGGCTCTCCTGCATGTGTGCCAGTCAGTACTTCGAGCCAGATTTCGCGATTGCCACAGGGCATCGTGTGAATGGTGTAGCCATCCACTGAGTCTTTCCCGGAGAGATCCCGAACTGTCTGTCCCGTGAACTGATGCTAAAAGCGGTGGTCTTTGCGCATATTCATAATAGAGAGCGAAAGAGTCAGAACGGACGAAGAAATCCTGTCAACGCGCTCGGCATGATGTCCTTATCTGGTAAGTGGGTCGTCTTGTGGACCGAACGCCGCGCATAATTTTTGTTCGAGTCTGTGCTTTCACGTGTCCAGCGCTTCCCAGGTTGGGAACTTGCGCTGGGGCTCGGTGCGCAGCGGACGACCTCTGTGTGTTGGCGGTTGGTTGGGGCCTGTGGGTGGAGTGGCGTCGAATCATGGTGATGGTGGCCTGTACGAGGGAGTTCAGGCACTGATATACGCTCTTTTATTCCTCGTTTAGGTGATCGGCTGCTCCTCTTTTGGATGGTTGTCCAATCGCTTGCTCTAACGAATAATTTAGTCAGTCTTGATGTAAGAACACCATAGAGCAACATTCAACAGGATTCATCTTTAATAGAGATGAGGGGGGAAATGAAAAAAGAGGTTACCTCCGGCGCTGGTCAGGATCGAGTATCCTTCCCTATGTCCTATTCCGACACGTTGACGAATGAGAGATCGATAAGCATGCTTCGCGTATGGAGCGGGCGCTTGCTAGCGCTCGGCTTGGTTCTCAGCATGGCATTGTTCATGTGGCGATCGTATGAGGGCACGGGGCTGTTTCTTAACCTCGGGACGGACTATGGGCTCTACCTTGCTCAGGCGACAGTGATGGGAGGGAACGATCCCACAAGGATTTACGATCAGTCCTCGATCAACGTTGTCTACAGACAGCTCCTGGACGACTATGCACATGATCCGGCTTACGATAGTGCTTTTCCAGGGGTCTGGGCCTCACATGTACCCTATCCACCGATATTTGCCTGGGCCATGCAACCTCTTACGTGGGTGGCCCCTCCCGTCAGTTTCCTGCTGTGGAGCGCCGTAAATATTCTTCTAGTCCTATGGATTGGCTGGCGCGTGGCAAGTCATTGTCGAGGGGCTGACAAACCCACCATCATGTTACTCCTCCTAGGGTCGTATCCGGTTGCCCTGAATTTTCAAGTGGGACAAATTCAACTCCTCCTCGCGTGGGCTCTGACGGAGTGTTACTTAGCGCTCCGGGGCGGCAAGGATTTTCGCGCAGGGCTATGGCTGGGCTGTCTCCTGCTGAAACCGCACTATGGACTTCTTCTGGGGCCTCTCTTGTTGTGGAAATGTCGGTGGAGCGCTGTCGCTGGCGTGGCAGTGACCGCTTCCGTCATTGCGGGCGGCTCCCTTCTGGCGGGTGGACTGTCCACCCTGCTGGCATATCCTCAAGCTTTCAGCGGGATGGTGCAGTTCCGTGGTGACTACCCAACCCCCATGGTGAATTGGCGGTCGCTGGTACTCGATTTCTACTCCACCATCTACTGGCGAAGCGGTATCCTACTGACGATATTTCTCGGTGTCGTCACGACTCTCTGCGTGGCCTGGATCTGGCGAGGGCCCTGGAAAGCGTCGGCCGCCGACTTCCCTGCCAAGATGCTTCTGACGATGACGGCGACGCTCATGGTCAATTACCATAGTCATCCCTATGGTGCTGCGATCTTGGTTATGCCACTGCTCTCGACCATATATGCTGGAGGAATGGATCGCCTGGGCCAGGCTATCGCTGCGGTTGGGGCGATCGTTCCTGCGATCATTTTTACAGCTGATTATTCAGGGCCTATTTCATCCTGGGAGTGGGGGCTTCATCTTGAATTCGCCTCGCAAATTCTGAAAGCCACAGTGTTCGCTCTGTATGCGCATACCTTCATAAGCTTGACGCGAACGGCAAGTGTTCGGAAGGTGGTTGTTGACTCTTGGGGTGCCCGTCATGCCATACGATTCCTCCGTCAGCGGCATGTTCCGGCGAACCATGTTGTGACGCCTTCTCCCGATGAGCGCCGGCATCCAATGGCTAGTTGAGAGGGAAGATGGCAACGTACGCTGCGTTCTTCGTATGTGTGGTCATCGTGAGCAGCTGCCTCGCGCTGGTCAGGCAAGGGCGTCTGCCGCAGACTGTCTTGTCGAGTCTCTTCCTGATGGTGTTGTTGGGGCTACTGGTTTTCATGTGGCACGTGTCAGACCCACCAGAGATTTTTAGCGATTTCACCCAGGCCTACTATCCTGCTGGGCATGCAATTATGCACGATGTGTCGCGGCTCTATAATCGACTCTCCGACTGTGAGGAGACGGCGGTGTGCGGGTTTGTGAATATCCCCGCCATCGCCTTCGTGTTTACCCCGCTCTCGTTCCTGAAGATGGATCAAGCGCAGTTGGTGTTTGCAGGCCTTTCTCTGATGTGTGTTGTAGTGAGTTATTATGGACTCATCACTCTGACCGCGGCCACGGGTTGGCGGCGATGGGCGATCGCCAGTCTGTTTGTAGCCAATGGGCCCCTGTTCTACAGCATCCGTGAGGGGAATCTCACCCATGTGGTTTTGTGTTTGATCGTCTTGGCGTTCGTGTGCCTCGAGAGAGACGAAGAGGTCTGGGCTGGTGCGCTGGTGGCATGTGCCGCGATCATTAAATTACCGTTGGGGCTCTTGGGCGTCTATTTTCTGCTCAAGGGTCGTTGGCGCATCGTCACCGGGATGGGGCTGGCCTTCCTTGTCATTATCGGAACGTCTTTGCTGTGGGCGGGCTGGGAGAGTCATGTCACGTGGTATCACGAATCCATTTTCCCTTTTGCCAGTAAGGGGTTGGCTGCCTTTAATGTGCAGTCGGTCGATGGGTTCTTGCTTCGCTTGCAAGAGCAGCCTCTCCTCTACGACTGGAAACCAGTCCAAGTCGAGTGGGGGGTATGGTTCACACGGACCGTGCTTGTCGGACTGTTCTTCGTGATCTCGGGCCTGGTGCTGCGAGGTGATGCAATGGGAGATCCGAAAGATCTGCTCTACGTGGAGCTGTCAGTTGTATTGTGCCTGGCCCTTATCGTCAGTCCTATTTCCTGGACGCATTACTACCTGTTTCTACTGGTGCCGTTGTCACTCTATGTCGGAGAACGGTTTCCTGTTCGGCAGTCGTGGCAGTGGGCTCTCGGCATGGTGGTGTGCTTCCTATTGGTGTCGCCTCCCGTTGTATTTGTAGATCCATCGTCCTCGTGGTTCGGCAATGCCCTCGGCAAGTTACTTCTGTCGCATTATGTGTTCGGTGCGTTACTGTTGTGGGGTTTGTTGTGTACGGCCAGGTGGCGTGCGACCCACGCGAACCGTTCTTCCGTTCTGATCCTGACAGTGCCTTTCCGTCAAACCATGCGTTCCTGAGGTCCTCATTACTTGGCGGGTCCTTCCGTTCTGTCGGATGCGTCGAGGTACGGTTGGGACGTTACTGCAGTCGATGGAGCCGTCCTGCACGATGGACCGCAATCCGTTGTGGGGTCGTCATGACGGAGGGTATGGCCTGTCCCGGATAGGCCTCTTCTTTAATGGCCGGGTCGAGCGTCACACAGGTGGTGCTATCTAGCCTTTATGTTTGGAGCGATTGAGGGATGCGCAGTGGAGAGGGCTGACTTTGCGTGCGAAGCGTCAGGGCGAGGTCGACCGTTCGATCAGAGTGATTTCTTGCCAGCAATCGTGCTGTGGGACTCACGCGGCATTCCGAGTCGAGCTGTGTAATCTGTTCCCGGGATCAATTGCTATAACTCTGATACGTTCTGTTATGCCGGATCGCACCGGCATCTTCTGGCGTGGGTACACCATCCAAGATCGGTTCGGATGCGGAGAGCATGGGGCACGATCTGGCTCTGTAGAGCGCCTACGATCCAGGTGAGCATCGTGTGCGACTCCAATACCCGTCGTTCCTCGATGACCTGTTCGCGCGGGGTCGCTTGGTAGGCCTGTTGGATGGTCGGTAGCAACTGTTCCGGGTCCACTTGGCATGCCAGCGCGTACGCATGGTCTTTGGTAAACACGAGATAGGTGGGGACACCCATGTGTTCGAGGAGCGAGGTCAGAAGAATCGAGAGATCTTCGCAGTCCCCGGCGCCGATGCGTACCGTCTCGTTGGGGTTTGGATATAGTCTCCGTCGAGCGGATCGCTTAGGTCGCCAATCTCGTGTTGGACGTACCAGTAGAGCTGGGTCATGGCACAGGTCCTATCGCTTGGCGGGCTGGATCGAATCTTGGAATACGCGATTGCCCGAAGTTCGGTGGAAGTCGGCGCGATGGCCGCGAGGTACGGCGACTAACGAGCAGTCGGGGAAAGAGGTGTCGGAATCATGTTGACGCCCGGATGGTTCGTGGACGGACCCGTGTTCAGAGAGAGTCCGAACATGGCGACCGTGCGGGCCTCGAACGGATTGCCACGCAACAGGGCCAGGATGATCACGAGACCGATGAGTACGCCAAGGGATTAGTGGAGCGTTTAGGAGGGGTCGGCTGAATGATGAGTCGCGGCGGTTCCGCTTCCGGACGACACATAGGAGAGATCTGAGACACTCATCGAGTCGCGCTTCCCTTTATCCAGACCAATAGGTAATCACCTCAATGCCGTCCGGAGAGGATGGCTCTAGGAGAGCAAGGGGTAAAAACAGGATTCTAAGGCCATTTCGAGTCGTCTGTGTTGTGATCACCTTGCCTGTGGTACAACAATGTTGTCTTTTTGTGTGTCAAGTATAGCGATGGATGACTCGTGGCGGGAATGGGCGACGAGTGACGATGAGTCTTACGCGTGTCGGCGCGCGCCTTGACGGGATCGTCTTTTGACCTTCGCCAAGACGAGCCGGTGAGCAGCGCGCATGAGATAGGGGAATCGCCGGATCGGTGTGTTTATGGTATCTCGCGACGGGCGAGTACCGTCAGGTCGGATCTTTTCCTGTCTGCTTGATCCAACTCCACGCCGCCTAACGTTCAAAATCACCGAACCAGTCCATAACTTCTTGATAGGGAAGGGCGCCGATTTCCAACTGCACAACGTTAGGACACTCTGGGTGAACTGGTTCGTCTCGCCAATTCGATTCTTGGCGACGACGCTGAACTGACGCGCTGGGCACAGACTGAACTCCGCGAACTGCTCGGCGCAATGCGGTCAGGGGTGGCGAACGGCGATATGCCGTGTCTTGACAATCCTGCCGAACTGAGAAGTGTATTGATGGATGCTGAAGCAACGGTGTTGGCATGCCTGACTGCCTCCGGAGAAGAGGCAGGAGACTCGCCAGGCTGTTGCTGCTGGCCTTCGGTCTTTTCACCAACAAGACTTTGGATTTTTTCACGGGCCTGACCGATCTGCACCAGATTTACGGGCCGAATGAAGCGAGAAAGTCGTCGGCCCTACCAAGCCCGTATGAGCACATCCAGGAACTAGGCCATCGACAGGTTGTCGATCTGCGTTTCTGATCCGCCCCGCGAATGTAGGCCGTAGGAGATCTGAGGAATTGGCCTGCGCGTGATCGGTTTGGGCCGCCTGTGCGGCGAAGCGAATCTAGCATGGTTTACGTGAGTGTCTCCCCCAGTTCGTGTGATTCTTGGAGTGTGCTTGTCGTAGATGACCAGTCAGCTGCGAGGGGAAACGTCAGGCGCTTGTGCTGTTGCTATGTGCGCGGTCTCTGCTTTCTCGTCTCGTCATCATGATGACGAAGGGAAAGCGGTTCTCAATACGGAGGGCATTTTTCGTGCACCTCAGATGGACTTCACGCCGAATTGGCGGTATTAACCGGTAAGGGCCAGCAATGTGCAAAAGACCATCGGCGATGGCGGCCATGGTCAAAAGTGGGCGAGAACTAGCCTGAAATCAGTAGTAGTGATGCGGCTTGAGTAAGTGGTGCGCCCGACAGGACTTGAACCTGTAACCCCCAGATCCGTAGTCTGGTGCTCTATCCATTGAGCTACGGGCGCGTATCACACGTGCAGGACCTGCTCGAAGAAGCGTTTCTCACGAGCAGGCGCTAAGAAGCAGCGCCCGTTATACAGCCTTGAGGGAAGACCGGTCAAGTCTATCGGTCACCCAGATTTTATCAGAACACACTTCTGCTCAGCTCGCCGGAAGGAGAACTTTCATTGCCGCTCGTGTCGTAGGCCGTCACGACGAAGAAATAGGTGGATCCTAACGGCAGGGTCAGCCGAGTCGACGTCACATTTCCGACGTCGAACACCTGGGAACGGGCGCCTGATGAAGTACCGACATAGACCCGATAACCTTTGAGATCCGCTTCGCTATTGGCATTCCACATGACGGTGACCGTTCCGGTCCCCGTCCCCGAAGGGGGAGGAGGGGGCGGGGGAGTAATGCTGCCTATCGGCGGGGGCGGCGGGGGAGTGGTGCCGGTTGCGGTGACAGAGAGCGCAACGGGGATGCGCAAGGTTTGAGACCCGTTGGGGCCGCTCTCTACGATATAGACCACACCCGAATAGGTTCCGACGTTCATGGCGGCGGTGTTGACTGTCACCGTGATGGGATCGATTTCGGTGGTGATGGTTTGAGTACTCCCATAGGGCGGATTTAACTGGGTCCACGACTGGTTCGCGCTGATGCTGTAGGTGCTCTGCTGAGTGCTGGACTTTTGCAGGTTGAAGATCCCGGTGGCATTCGAGCCTTTCGGCGCTGAGAGCGAGAGTGCGGACGGGAATGCTTGGAGCATGGGCGTCAAGGAGCCGCTCGGTGGCGGCGGCGGGGGCGTCGTTGAGGGTGGCGGCGGCGGCGTGGTCGATGGCGGCGGGGGCGGCGGTGTGGTTGAGGGGGGTGGCGGAGTCGTCGAGGGTGGGGGAGGCGGGGGAGTGGTGCCGGCCGCGGTGACGGTAGTGGTGACCGGGATGCGCCAAGTAGTCGAGACACCGGGCCCGGATTGTCCTATATAGATTGTGCCGGAATAGGTGCCAGCCGAAAGACCCATGGTGGCAGTATTCACGGTTACCGTGAGCACGTCTGTTTCGGTGGTGATGGTCTGAGTACTGCCGTAGGGCGGATTCAGCCAAATCCATGATTGGTTTGCACTGATGAAATAGGTATGTTGCGCGGTGTCAGATTTTTTCAGACTCAGTGTTCCGGTGGCCGTGCCCCCTTGAGCAACGCTTAACGAGAGTGCACTCGGCGTAAACTGAATATTCTGCGCGAGGGCGTTCGAGGCTCCGGTGACAGGTTCAATCAGCACGAGCATCAGCAGCACCAACACAATGTTTCCCGCATGGGGTCGTTGCGAGTGTCGCGGTCGATTCTGATTCGGCGTGGTGAGCGGGAGGCTCATGGTTGGTACTCCCTTAGGTGGTTTTCCGGAAATAGAAAATGGATTCGATTGTTGGTGAGCAACAGTTGTGCCACAACAAATCGTTTCGGTGTTCTTCGTAATTGTTTGTCGGGAATCGCTCAGCGGAGTTCGGTGAGAATCCCGTCAGGGTACGCGCCAGAGGCGACCCTAACGGAAGAAAATGGAATAGGCAAGTAAAAATTTCACTCGGCGCACGTAGATCGCTTCAAAATTTTCTCGTAAAAAAGATCGGCGATTTCGCTTCGGCTGTAGGGTGCGGGCACTCCACTGTACAATACCGGCATCCAATGTGAACTTGAATCCAGCGTCATCCCTTAGGGAGGATCACGAGGTTCGCGTATGTGGGCAGGGGATAAATATCCAGTCGGGACTAGAAAGTTGTTGACCGTGATCGACAGGTAGGGTATCTGTGGGCGCGCTCTTTCGACTGAGATACGTAGTCGTGGGGTGGCGTGGAACATCTGATAGCGGTCTGGACGGGAAAAAGGAATCCTGAGAACATGATCGCGCTGCGCTGTCTGGTCTGTGTGTTCTTCGCGTGCCTGACGTGTTATGACGCACCACCCGCCACGGCCGAGGTCGCTCCTGCCCAGCCCTCCTCCGTTGTTCGAGTCGACGTCGGGGTTTCCGAATGGTTCAGCCAAGGTGAAACGGTCTGGAGCCACAACGCCTCCGGCCTAGATGCCAATCTTGGAAATCCCAGCTCAAAACTGAAATACAAAGATACCGGCACGAACGTCACCGAGATCACGGGACGGGTGCAATTGAAGAACAAGGTTTTTCTGCGCGGGGCCTTCGGTTTCGGCTCCATCGGAGGAGGGCGTCTGACGGATGACGATTTTCTGAGTGCTCAGGGGGCGGCGGCTCAGGGCGCGGCCGTCAGCGGAGCACAGCGATTTTCACGAACCTACAGTGACATCGGCGGGGACAACCTGTGGTACCTCAGCGGAGACCTGGGCGCGACTGCCTATACCTTCCGGGAAAACAAAGGCACGCTCGGCGTGTTCGCAGGGTTCCAGTACTGGCGGGAGCGGCATGTGGCCACTGGGGTGACGCAAGTGGAGTGCACCACGGCGTCGTCTCCGAATCCGCAATATCGTTGTGCGCCGGCCGGGACGGTCGGGTTTCAAAATCAAACTGTGATTACGAATACGACGACCTGGATCTCAGGACGATTCGGCGGCGAGGTCGAATACGAAATCGACCCGCGTGTCAGTATCGATGCCAACGTGGCGCTGCTGTTGTCTTACCTGAACAATGAGGATGTGCATCAGTTGAGAACCGACTTGGCCCAGGATCCGAGTTTTCGGATGACGGGCCTCGGCATCGGGACCAACGCGGATGCGAACCTTCGTGTCAGGATCTGGGACCGGCTCTATCTCACGGGCGGCTATCGAGTCTGGTGGAATCGTGTTGTTGCTGGTGATCAGTGGAAGATCTACGGGGCGGACGGTTCGTCGGCAACGGCCCCTTTGACTGAGTTCCAAACCCTCAGGCATGGGCCCACCGTTGGGCTGACCTATACCTTCTGAGACAAACGGGCCTGCTTCTCGTCTCAGCGCGATCGGGAGGGACCGGTTTCTTCTTCGTACTCGGCGAAGAGCCGTTTGGATTCAGGGTGGAGCAAGTGGGGTTGGCCATAGGGGATCCCGGTGGTACGAAACAGCGGGGTCAGCTTTTCGTTCGGGTGCAGGTAGCCGGCCCGGAGCGGAACGGAGCGCTTCGTATGCCGAATGAGCGAGCAAGGCGTGGGACGGATGGCGGTCAACCAATCGGCAATATCCTGGGGGTTTCCGATCGAGGCAGACAGGAGTAGGAGCCGCGCCTGCGACGGACAGAAGATCAAGGTTTCTTCCCATACGACGCCGCGTTCCGGATCGGCCAAATACTGTGATTCGTCCATGATCACCAATCCCAGGGTGTCCAGGCGGACATCGATTTCCCCTCCAGCAGCATCATAGAGCAGGTTGCGTAAAATTTCGGTGGTCATGATCAGCAGGGACGCTTGGGCGTTCTCGCGGCGGTCGCCGGTGAGAATTCCGACCTGGTCAGGGCCGAACAAGCGAGAGAACTCGGTAAATTTTGTGTTCGAAAGCGCCTTCAGCGGCGACGTGTAAATGACGGTGCGATTCTCCCGCATCGCGCGAGCGGTGGCCTCGATCGCGACGTAGGTTTTCCCACTCCCTGTAGGCACGCTGACGACGACGTCGGTCTCGGCGAGCCGCGCGAGCGCGTCCACCTGCCATGCATCCGGCACAAACGGCTGCGCCGGCGGCACTCCGATGCCTGACAACCATTCATGAAGCGAAACGGGCGGCTCGTGGTGACCGTGGTCTTCGGTCTTGTGGGGGCGTGGTGCCGTGGGGAGGAATGCCACGGCACGCGGTCGGGCCTGCGCCTGAGGGAGTTTCTCGGCCGGTGCCGCCGGTTGGCGGCGCGTCTGTTCCTCGATCAGCGCGATCAGATCGGACTCCAGGCCGGGGCGATTCTCTGCAGAGGCGTGCAACAACAGATCGATGAGCTTGCGTTTGCCTGAGCGAAAGTGTCGGCTAATGCGTCCTCGCGCCAGTCGGTGCAGGAGGGAGACTGGTTGTTGCAGAAGCAGTCGTTCAAGTTCGTGGGTCGTCATGTGAGCCTCGTGACGCGTGCGACCGCGCGCCTGGTTGAGAATACTGGTGCGAACGACGCGTCCCGAGCGAGCCGCACCCTGTTCACGGTAGTTCCTCCAGCACGCCTCGCCGCATGGCGGCAATGGCCCGATCGGCCGATTCTGCCAGGGAGGGGTGTGTGCCTTTCAAGGTCTTTAGCTGAGACAGAAACTCGATCGTGCGCGCGAATAGCCGGAACATATCACCCTCGGCCATCGTCGTGAGTCGGGCCAGCCCGATCCACGTCAGCGTCTGGTCCGCCACCCACCGTTCCGTCAAGGCCGCGACGTCGGCCCGGAGCATGGGCGGCTCCTCGTGGGGCATGAGACTCTCTGCCAGCTTGCGGACCTGAAACAACAGCGTCACGAGACCGGCACTGCCTCGCGGAAACGAGCCGGGACGATCGTCGTCATGGGCGATGCTGGCCATGATGGCGGCGAGCAAGGGCGGGTCGATAGCCCCAAAGGCTTCGGCGCGAATCAGTTCCGTGATCAAGAGGGAGTGATCGATGCGAATCAGCCGCGCCCACTCGCCATCGGTGGTGAGTTGCGCCGTCGCGTTGAGATAGCCGAATCGCTCCAAGACATCGATCCGTTCCTGAAAGCGGTGCCACAAACTGGTTTGAAGGGCTTGGATCGACTTTGTATGTCGCTGGATCTCTTGGCGAACCCGCGAGGCCCGTGGGAAATCTCGTTGGCAGGCCTGTCGTGACGGGCAGGACGGACAGGGAAAGTCGCCAAGGGTATGAATAATGGAACTGTCGAGGGGAACATCCTCTTCCGGATGAATCAGGATCGGCAAGATCGGCAGCCGGGGCGGAAGCTCCGCAAGCTGATGAGTCAGGTGCTCCAGCGTCTGCGGGGTCGTCCAGGGATAGGTGGACGTTTCTTCGCATTCATAGGTGCGATCGAACACCTGGGTGACGATCGACGCTGGACACTCATTGAGAGCGCCGCCTTCCCGCAACAACGTGACCATCGGCGCGTGCTGGCCTTTGCTGCGGTACTGGCGGAGAATAATGCCGCGTCCCCGCACCAGTCCGATCACCCGTCCCGGCGTGAGAAAGTTCAGCCGCGCGGCGACATCCGGCGATTCTTGCCTGGCAGCCGGCCCTCTGGGTTTTTTCCGTTTCCGTGCCTGGTCAAAAATTTGCCATTGCGTGATCCAATCCGAGCAGACCCTTGGCCCAAAGGGCTCCATCTCGGCGCGCAGTCCGTCGAGTTTGGTTTCGAGCACGGCCGTGCGCTGGTTCAACTGAAACTGCGCAAAGCTCTTGGCCAGGATGGACTGGATTTGTTCGCGCGGGTGCGCTTTGAGCAAGTTCAAGACCATCGGATAGCTGATGACGAATTGGCTATGGATGGCTTCCGGTTGCCCCGTGAGTCCTTTGGTCAAGACCGTCAGATCGATATACGGCGAAGGTGTGATGACGGCAAATCCCACCAGATCCTTGCCGCGGCGGCCGGCGCGTCCGGCGAGCTGCTGGATTTCGCTGGCGGTCAGATCGGTAAAGTCCCGCGCTTTGCGGATGCTGGATTGCGTCACGACCACCGTGCGGGCCGGAAAGTCGACTCCGGCGGCGAGCGTCGTCGTCGCGAAGACCGCGTCTAGAGAGCCGGTGCGCATCAGTTCTTCGACGGCGATTTTCCAGGACGGCAGATGTCCGGCATGGTGTGCCGCGACACCGATGCGTTGGACGGTGCCGATGAGCGGGTGTTCCGCAATGCTGGGAAACTGCGCCGTGACCTGAGTGAGGACCCCGGCGATTTGTTCTTGCCGGGCTTTGGGCAACACGACTTGGCTGCGTTCGAAGGCTTGCATGGCTTCGTCGCAGGCCCGTCTCGATGTGAGGAAGATAATCGCAGGAGTCAGGTTTTTTTGGCGGAGGGTCGCAACCAGATCAACCGGATGAATCGACGGCGGCATGCAGTTTCATTCCCTTTGAGATGACGACCAGGCCGGAATCAGTGACTTTGAATCGTTGGCGGTCCGCGACCGGGTCGAAGCCGATCTCGGTCTTCGGTGGGATGATGACGTCTTTGTCGATGATCGCGCGTCGGATGCGGGCATGCTCGCCGATGACCACGTTTTCCATCACGACGGATTCCCGCACATCGGCATGGTCGTGGACACGAACGTTCGGCGAGAGGACCGAGTTCTGCACGCGGCCGCCGGAAATGATACAGCCGCCGCATACGACGGAGTCGAGCGCCACTCCCATGCGGCCGCCCTGGAAATCCTGGGCGAAGACGAACTTGGCCGGAGGGAATTGTCCCTGGTAGGTGCGAATTGGCCACTCCTGGTCATACAGGTTGAACAACGGGTCGACCGCCACGAGGTCCATATTGGCTTCCCAATAGGCGTCGAGCGTACCGATGTCGCGCCAATATTTCACGGCCTTCTTGTTCTCGTCCTGAAACTTAAACGCGTAGACTCGGTTCTCTTTGATCATGCGGGGAATGATGTTTTTCCCGAAATCGTGCTTGGTGCCTTCCTTGGCGTCACGGATGAGCTGCTCGCGCACAATGTCCGTCCGAAACAAGTAGATGCCCATCGAGACAAAGGCCTGCGACGGATCGCCGGGAATGTGCATCGGATTGGCTGGTTTCTCGTCGAAGCTCAGGATCCGTCGGTCTTCATCCACCGCGATGACGCCGAACCGGTTGGCATCTGCCAGCGGCGTTTCAATCGCGCCGACCACCGCATCCGCCTGTTTCTCGATCAGGAGGTTGTACATATCGGCGTAGTTCATCTTGTAGATGTGATCACCGGCCAGGACCAGCAAGAATTCGGGGAGATCATTGTCGAGCAGGAACAGATTCTGAAAGACGGCGTCGGCCGTGCCTCTGTACCAGTCTTCGCTGATGCGTTGCTGCGGGGGGACAGACGCGATGTATTCGCCCAATTCGGGATTCAGAATGTTCCACCCCGTGCGGATATGACGGTCAAGAGAATGGGACTTGTATTGGATCAGGACGGCAATCTTGCGCAGACCGGAGTTCAGGCAGTTGCTCAGCGTGAAGTCGATGATGCGATATTTCCCGCCGAACGGAACGGCTGGTTTCGCACGCTGATCCGTCAGGGGATGCAAGCGTTCGCCCTTTCCCCCGGCAAGCACCATGGTGAAAATCTTAGCCATAGATGCATCGATTGTAACAGGACGATGGATGAATAGAAAGGAGGCAGAATGTTGACTTCATCTCGAACTCGGACGATACTACAACTCGACGTGCGTCCCCGACATCCGGTCGGGCCCAATGCTAAGGAGCGGACATGAAAAAACACAATGCTCAGCCTGCTGCAGTCAAGCCTGGAACCGAGGCTGCCAATCCGATGATGGAGATGGTCTGGCGGCTTGAACGGTTGGAGCGGCAAGTGCAGCGCTTGTCCGAGCTGGTGCGGAACCATGCCGAAGACAACGACCGGTTGGTGCGGATTGTGGCAGAAGATCGCGACGTGATTCGCCGCGAACTCTTGCGGAAGCATGAACATCGGGTGCGTGTGCGCAAACACCTGCGCGATGTCAGTTCCAAAGTCGGCTTGGAACATTGATCCTTAGTCTGCCGGCGCTCAGATTTGAATCCAGCCCTTGATGGCGACGCCTTCCACTCCTCCTTTCTCTGTTCCTGACGGTTCCCTTTCCTCTGCACCTCCGACGATCGAGATACGCGGAATCGTGCGCCGCCACGGTTCGGTCACGGCCGTCGACGAGGTGAGCTTTGAGGTTCGCCGCGGCGAGTTTTTTTCCATCCTCGGTCCGAGCGGCGCGGGAAAAACTTCGGTGCTACGCATGCTGGCAGGTTTCGAAGATCCGGACGAGGGCGACCTGCTGATCGACGGGCAGTCGATGCTCGGGGTGCCGCCGAATCGCCGGCCCGTGAATCTGGTGTTTCAATCCTATGCGCTCTTTCCTCATCTGACCGTCTTCGAGAACGTCGCCTTCGGCCTGAAGATGCGGCGGGTTCCCACCCCTCTGATCGATGAGCAAGTGTGCCAGGCCTTAACGATGGTCAAGCTGCTCGGCAAAGAAGCGCGTCTGCCTGCGCAGCTGTCAGGAGGAGAGCAACAACGGGTGGCGCTGGCCCGTGCCTTGGTGAATAAACCAGCTGTGGTATTGCTCGATGAACCATTGGCGGCGTTGGATCAACAACTGCGGCAGGAGATGCAGGTCGAGTTGAAATCCATTCAGGAGCAGGCCGGGCTGACCTGCATCTGTGTCACGCATCATCAAGAAGAGGCGATGATGATGTCGGATCGAATTGCGGTGATGCATCAGGGGCGCATGTGGCAGATCGGTCCTCCACGCGAGCTGTATGAGCGACCCTGTAATCTCTTTGTGTCGCGATTTCTCGGGGTGTCGAATGAACTGCCTGGCAGGGTGGGAGGCCTTGTGGGAGAGCATCGGCTCTTTCAGCCTGTCGATGACGAACAGCCGCCGTTGTTGGTGGGAACCGCCTCCGGTGAACAGGCCGGTCGTTCAGCCACACTGTCTCTTCGTCCTGAGCAACTTCGAATGGCGCGTGAACGACCTTCGCCATCCGACCAAGTGCTTCCGGGCCGGATTGAGAAAGTCCTCTTCGCGGGGAGCGACACGAAATATCTGGTTCGAATCGGTCACGATCGCCTCTGGGAAGCCAGGATGGCGTCGGGAGCAGATCTGGCATCGTTCGCGCCGGGAGAGCCTGTCTTTCTCCACTGGTCCCTGTCTGACGGACAACTGTTCTTCGAGTGACGATGCCAGCTCACGACATGCCTCCTCGTCCCACGTCTTCTCGACCTTCCTGCGCCCCTTGTTGGCTCGCAGCTCCCGGCCTCGCCTGGATGGGCCTGTTCTTTCTCGTGCCGCTCGGGTTGGTGTTCGCGATCAGCTTCGCGTCGCGTGGAACCTATGGCGGCATTGTCTGGGAGTTCACGTCGGCGAACTACCTCGATTTGCTTCACCCGCTGTACGGCAAGATTCTCGGGCAATCCATGTGGTACGCGAGTCTGACCACGGCCATCTGTTTCGTCCTGGGTTTTCCGCTCGCCTATGTCATTGCCCGGAGTCCGGTCCGGTGGCAGCCGATTTTCCTGCTCCTCGTCATGTTGCCATTCTGGACGAACTTTCTCGTGCGGACCTATGCCTGGATGATTCTGTTGCGCCATGACGGCCTCATGAATCGGTTCGTGATGGCCCTCGGTGTGGTGGATGCTCCGCTGGAACTGCTCTATACGCCGACGGCCGTCGTGATCGGACTGGTCTATGGATACCTGCCGTTCATGGTCTTGCCGCTCTATGTCGCGGTTGAGCGGCTGGATCCTCTGTTGGTGGAGGCGGCCTGGGATTTGTATGCGTCGCGCTGGGCGGTCTTCATGCAGGTGATTCTTCCGCTCACGAAGCCGGGCATCGTCGGGGGCTGCATCCTGGTCTTTATTCCGTCGATCGGTTCGTTTATCACCCCGGATCTCCTGGGAGGGGCCCGAAGCATGATGATCGGAAATCTCATTCAGCACGAGTATCTCGTGGTGAGGGACTGGCCGTTGGGATCGGCGGTCTCCTTCGTGCTGATGACGGTGGTCATGGCTGCGGTAGCCCTGTATTACCGTAGCGCCTCCCGGACGGATGGGCCATGGGAGGGACGATGAGGCGTGGATCGACCGGCCTGAACCTGGTCAGCGGGTTGGCGATGCTGTTTCTCTACGGGCCGATCTTTGTGCTGGTGCTGTACTCGTTTAATGCCGCCCATCTGTCGATGGCTTGGCGTGGGGCGACGCTCAAATGGTACGCGGCCCTCATGCACGACGAGGCGCTGCTCGCCGCGACGGCGAACAGTCTGCTCATTGCGGTGGTCTCTACCCTTGGAGCTACCTGCCTGGGAGGACTGATCGCGCTTGGGATGGAGCGTATGCCGCGTCGCCGGCAACAGGTGATTGAAGGCGGTCTGGTGTTGCCGCTCGTGATTCCCGAAGTGATGATGGGAGTCTCCTTGATGTTGTTCTTCGTCATGCTCAACATGCCTCTCGGTCTCACCACGGTTATCCTTGGGCACATCGTATTTAATATCCCGCTCGTCACTATCATGCTCAGGACGCGGTTACGGAAACTCGATCCGGCGTTGGGGGAGGCGGCGGCTGATCTGGGCGCCAGCTCATGGCAGGTGTTTCGCTATGTGACGCTGCCGTTATTACGACCGGCCCTGTGGGGCGCGATCCTCGTGGCCTTCACCGTATCGCTCGACGATTTCCTGGTGACTTTTTTCACGGCTGGTCCAGGGGCGACGACCTTGCCTCTGAAGGTCTATTCGATGATCAAATCCGGCGTCACGCCCGAGATCAACGCACTATCGGCGCTGTTGCTGGTGATCTCCATGACCTGTGTCGGGCTCTCTCTCCATCTGCAACGCCGCGAGGTATCGGTGCCCCCACGTCTCCAACGCATGGGCGTGTTTTTCTTCTGCCTGCTTGGGCTTGCCGGGTCTTTCTCGGCTTGCGGACAGTCTCCAGCGGGTGATACTGCGGAGTCGCGACCGGTTCTGCACTATTTCACCTGGTCCGATTATGTGGGGCCCGAGATCATCCAGGAATTTGAGCGGCGCGAGCAGGTGAACGTCGTGATCGATACCTTCAGCAGCAACGAAGAGCTGTTGGCAAAACTACAAAGTGGGGCGACTGGCTATGACGTGGCTGTGCCGTCGGATTTCATGGTGGCCATCATGATCCAGCAAGACCTGCTGAGTGAGTTGGATCAACAGGAATTGCCCAATGCGTCTCTGCTGGAGCCGCATCTGCAGTCCCTCCATTTCGATCCGGAACGCCGGTATTCGGTCCCGTACCTCTGGGGCACGGTGGGGATCGGGTACGATTCGGCCGTGATTCCCACCGCGCCGGACAGTTGGTCGATCTTATGGGACCCGCGCTATACAGGCCGCATTAGCATGTTGAACGACCAGCGGGAGGTGTTTGGCGCTGTGTTGCGTTCCATGGGGCAGTCGATGAACAGCACGGACCCCCAGGTGATCGAGGCGGCGAAAGAACAATTGCTGCGTCAGAAACCGTTGGTGAAGACCTATACGAGCGATCATTACGACCAGCTGTTGGCATCGGGGGAAGTCGTCCTGGCCCACGGGTGGGGAGGACCGGTGGCGCGGGCCATGGCCGAGCGGCCATCCATTCGTTATGTGGTGCCGAAGGAAGGGGCCACAGTCTGGGCCGACTGTTTGGTGGTGCTCCGAACCGCGCCTCAGAAACGGCTGGCCATGCGCTTCATCAACTTTTTGATGGAGCCTGAGGTCGCCGCGCGCACGTCGGAGCGGTTGCGGTTCGCGTCCGCTTCCCGGCGAGCTCGGGAGCAGGTGGGTGGATCGACGAGGGAGAATCCCGCGATTTATCCGCCGCTCGATCAGCTGGATCGATTGGAATGGATGCGGGATGTGGGACGGGCCATACGCCTCTACGATCGGGCCTGGACGGAACTGAAGATGCAGTGATGTCGAGGGATGCCGACGTGGTTTCAAATGTCTCGGAGAATCAGTATAATAAGCACCCTGTCCTCGATTGTTCGATATTCCCGCACAATGTGTGACGACATGTTCCATCATGGAGGCGGTCCAGGAGTTGGTCTGCGCGCAGCAACCAGGTGCCTGTGCGGGTGGCTGGTGCTCGGCTTGATGAGCGTCGTTCTGATTGGTGGCGGGACGGTGCAGGCTGCTGAATCCACAGCGGTCGGTTCGCTCCCGCCCCCGGCGGTCCGTCTGAATTTATCCGAGGCTGTGGCCCTCTTTCTGAAACAGAATCTGAACTTGCTCATTGCCAAATATGGGATCGAGTCCAGTAAGGGTCAGCAGATTACGGCCCGGCTCTTTCCGAATCCTGTGCTGCAGATCGGCAACGTGGCGTCATTTACTCAGGGCAATACCCTTGCGAATTCAGGCGCGCTCACGGCGCAGGTGCAGCAGTTGTTCGAACTGGCCGGCAAGCGCGGCTATCGCATTGAGAGCGCCGGATTCGGGGTTCAATCGGTGGAAGCGGATTTTGAAGATGCCGTCCGGCAATTAGGTTTCACGATCAAGGATGCCTACTATCGTGTGCTGGTGGCGCAACGCCGTTTGGCCCTAGCCGAGGAAAATCGAGATCGCTTTGCACGGATCCTAGACGTCAACACGATTCGTTTCAAAAAGGGCTACATCGCCGAAGTGGATCTGATCCGGATCCGGCTTCAAGTGGTCGACTTTCAATCGCAAGTGATCGAGGCCATTCAGGAAGGGGAGTCGGCCAGGGCCGACGTCCGTCAGTTGCTTCGGCTGTCTCCTGCATCGAAGCTGGAGCTGACGACGGAAATGGACTACCGGCGGGTGGATCCGGACATGGGAAAACTCAGAACGGTGGCCCTGGAAGTTCGTCCTGACATCAAGAGCAGGCGGGCGACCCTGTCGCAGCGTGAATCGGATTTGAAACTGGCTAAGGCCTTTCGGGTTCCGGATGTGACCATCGGCGCCGGGTACTCGGTGCAAGGGCCGCGCGGTCCCGACAACCAGCAGATGGGAATTTTGAACCTGGGCGTGCCCTTACCGCTCTTCAATCGCAACCAGGGTGGGATCGTCCAGGCCGAAGTCGGCCTGCAATCGGCGCAGGCTGAACTGGACCGGACGGTGAACCAAGTCGAGAACCAGGTGGATGTGGCCTACCATAATCTGCTCCAGAGCCGCCGGTTGGTGGAGGCCTATCTGGCCGGAGTGCTGGACGATGCGCGCTCGACGTTTACCATCGTCGAGCGCGCCTATGAACGGGGAGGCGCCACCATTCTGGATCTTCTCGATGCTGCTCGCACCTCCCGCACCATTCAGCAGAATTTCATCGAAGCCCTTTTTTCCTATCAGCACAACCTGTTCCAGCTGGAAAGTTCGGTCGGGCAGGAGATTGCGTCATGAGCTCGCAGGCGAGGCCGGTTCTATTGCTGGCAGCTAGCGTGACCCTGTGGGCTTGCAGTCAAACGCAAGAACCCAACTCATCTTCGTCAGCCACGTCCTCCCAAAGTGTCTCATCGGAAGCGCCACCTCAGGCAGCCGCTCAAATTGAAACCGCTGTGGTGGACTTCAAACCGGTTCAGCCCGAGTTGGTGCTGGTCGGGAAGGTGGCCTATGGAGAAGATCGCTACTCGAGGATTTCTTCACCGCTGCAAGGACGGGTGGTGGAGGTACGGGCCCGTCTAGGTGATCGTGTGGAGGCGGGCGCCACGCTCCTGGTGATCGACAGTTCCGATATTACGGCGGCCTATTCCGAATTCGTGAAGGAAGCGTCGGAGCTGGAATATTCCACTCGAGCGCAGGAACTGGCGAAGGAATTACACGCCACCAAGGCCTTGGCCTTGAAAGATCTCAAACAGGCCGAGAACGACTTGATCAAGGCGCGCGCTGAATTTCGGCGGGCGAAAGAACGATTGCTGTCGTTGCGCATTCCGGCGTCGGAATTGGAGAAGCCGCTGGCTCAACAGCGCATCACCTCGCGCTTCGAGATGAAAAGTCCTTTAACCGGAACCGTGGTCGAGCGGGCCGTGACCCCGGGACAGTCCGTCGGAAGCGACGCGAGCCAGGTATTGTTCACGGTCGCCGATTTGGATCGACTGCAGGTCGTGGCCGATGTGTACGAACGGGACCTGGCCCTGGTCAAAGTCAGCCAGGTGGGACGTATTAATGTGGAAGCCTATCCGGGAAAGGACTTTGCGTCCGTGGTGGCCTCCATCGGGGATGTGGTCGATCCCAATACCCGGACGATCAAGGTCCGCGCATGGGTGGACAATCAAGAGCAACACTTGAAACCGGAAATGTTCGCGCGGCTTAGGCTGGATATCGGGGACGCCAGCCCCTTCTTGACGATTCCCAAAGAGGCGGTGGTCGAAATCGACGGGAAGCATTTCGTGTATGTGGTGGACGCGCCCAATCACTACCTGAAGCGCGAGGTGGTGGTCTCCAATGTCTCCAGTGATCAAGTCCGTATTCTCCAGGGGCTGACAGCCAGTGAGCGAATCGTGACGAAGGGGGCGGTGCTTATCAAAGGGCAAGAGGTCAAGGGGTGAGGCGGTGATCGTGGCGATGTATCCGACCCTGCAGGGCCGGCAGCACAGGTCACCAGGACGATGATCGTTCGAATTGTCGAGCTCTCGCTCGTTCAACGGTTTCTTGTCTGCGCGCTCGGATTTAGTCTCCTCTTTGGGGGGCTCTATGCCTTCCAACAGCTCGACATCGTGGCCTATCCGGACCCGTCGCCTCCCATGATTGAGGTGATCACCCAGTTCCCCGGCTGGTCCGCAGAAGAAATCGAACGCCAAATCACGATTCCCATCGAAGTGGCCCTGAACGGTGCTCCGGGTCTCACCGATATTCGATCCCTGTCGATTTTTGGGCTGAGCGATATCAAGATCTACTTCGACTTCGGGACCCAGTACTTCTTCGACCGCCAGGAAGTCGTCAACCGCCTGGCCACCATCAGCCTTCCTCAAAACGTGCAACCGTCCCTGTCGCCCTGGTGGGCGATTGCGGAAATCTATCGCTATGAGCTGGCAGGGAACGGGAAGACGAGCCTGACCGACCTCAAGACGATTCAAGACTGGCAGCTGCGGCGGGAATTCAGACGGGTGCCTGGGGTGATCGATGTGACGGCTTTTGGAGGAACGACGCAGGAGTATCACGTCGATATCGATCCCGGGAAGCTGATCAGCTACGGCGTCAGCCTGCCGCAGGTCATGGAAGCCTTGACGAACAGCAACGCCAACGTCGGCGGCAATTACCTCACCCTGGGTGCGCAGAACTACAATATCCGCGGGCTTGGGCTCATCAACGGCCTGGAGGATATCCAGAACGTAATGGTGGCGGAAAAAGAAGGCACCCCCATTTTCGTCAAGACGTTGGGAACGGTGTCGGTGGGCCATCGGGTGCGGCTGGGTAAGGTCGGGATCGATGATAACGACGACGTGGTCGAAGGGGTGATTTTGCTGCAGCGCGGATACAAGGCGCTTTCCGTGCTGGAGCGGGTACGCGAGAAGGTCGAGGAGTTGAACAAGTGGAAGTTGCCGGATGGGGTGAAAGTCAAGACCTTCTACGATCGGACAGCCTTGATCCATACCACGGTCGAAACGGTCACCGATATTCTGATCAGCGGCATGGTGCTCGTGTTCATCATCCTCTTCGTCTTTCTCGGCCATTTGCGCGCCTCGATCATCGTCGCGCTGACGATTCCGATGTCCCTGCTCTTTACCTTCACGATGATGGTCCTGATCGGGCAATCTGCCAACCTGATCTCTCTCGGCGCCATCGATTTCGGCATCATCGTCGATGCGACCCTGGTGATGGTGGAAAGCATTTTCTTCCACCTCGCCCACGATCGCCGCTTGGGGCTGACGGTGCCGCAGCAGATCGTCCGCGCGTCCCGCCAGGTGGGGAGGCCGATTTTCTTCTCCACGGCCATCATCGTGGTCGCATTCATTCCCTTGTTCACGATGACCGGTGTGCCGGGAAAGATTTTTGCGCCGATGTCCTTCACGTATGGATTCGCACTGTTCGGCGCGCTCCTCATGGCCTTTACGCTGGCGCCGGTCCTCTGTTCGTTATTCTTAAACGGTGTGGTCAAGGAAGAAGACACGCGGTTTGTGAGCGCGATTCGCCGCATGTATCTCGCCGTGTTGCGCTGGGCCTTGAGCCACAACATGAAGGTGATCGGCGCGGCGCTGCTGCTGTTGCTGACGGCCTTTGGCGCCATGCAATTTGTAGGCGGAGAGTTTATGCCGGCGCTGGAAGAAGGCAACCTCTGGGTGCGCGCCACGATGCCGGTCGACATTTCCTTCGACGAGGCCGCCCGACTCACGGGAGAAATCAGACAGATGTTTCGGAAGTCGCCGGAAGTCATCACGATCGTCTCTCAGTTGGGGAGACCCGACGACGGGACCGACCCCACCAGCTTTTTCAACGCGGAGTTTCTTGCCAATCTCAAGCCGCGCAAGGAGTGGCGACCGGGAATGGACAAGGATCAGCTGGTGGAGGAGATTGAAGCGCGCCTCAAGACGATCCCTGGCGTCATCTTCAACTTTTCGCAGGTGATTCAAGACAACGTGGAAGAAGCCATGTCGGGCGTGAAGGGCGAGAATTCAATCAAGTTGTTCGGCACCGATTTGAAAACGATGGAATCGAAGGCGGTGGAAATCGAGGCGGTCATGAAAGGGGTGCGCGGCGTCAAGGACCTGGGGATTTTTCGATTGGTGGGACAACCCAATCTCTTGATTCAGGTCGATCGGGAAGCCAGTGCTCGCTATGGACTGCGGGTCTCCGACGTCAATGCGGTGGTGCAGGCGGCGGTGGGCGGCCAGGGCGTGACCCAGGTGTATGAGGGCGAGCGTCTGTTCGATCTCGTCGTCCGATTCCTGCCCGAGTTCAGGCGGGATGCCGAAGCCATCGGCAATATTCTGGTCAATACGCCGAACGGGGCACGGATTCCGTTGAAGCAGGTGGCGACGATCAAGACCCACACCGGCGCCTTCATCATTTATCGGGAAAACAACGAACGGTATATCCCCATTAAATTCAGCGTCCGCGATCGCGACCTCGAGAGTACGGTGAAGGAGGCCCAGGCCAAGATGGAGAAGGCCGTCTCGCTTCCGGAACGGTATCGGATCGAATGGGCCGGCCAGTACGATCAACTCACGGAAGAACAAAAACGGCTGACGATGATTGTGCCGGTGAGCCTGGTCATGATCCTCTTCTTGCTCTATACGACCTTCAACTCGCTCAAGAATGCGCTGCTGGTGCTGGTTACTGTGCCGTTTGCGCTCATCGGCGGCATCTTTTCCCTCGTGCTGACAGGCACCAATTTCAGCATCTCCGCGGCGGTCGGGGTCATCTCGACGCTGGGAGTGGCGATTCTCGGAGGAGTCCTGTTAATCTCTCGTATCGAGGATTTTCGACGAGGAGGTATCGATTTGCGGGAGGCTATCCTGAAGGGCGCGGATGTACAGATGCGTCCCATTCTCATGGCCACCCTGGCCGCCGCCATCGGATTGCTCCCCGCAGCCTTGGCCACGGGGATCGGATCGCAGGCGCAAAAACCCCTTGCCCGCGTGGTCGTGGGGGGGATGCTCACGGCGGCGGTGTTGATTCTCGTCGTGCTTCCGGTGTTGTATGAAGTGGTCCATCGTCGCACGGCGAGGGAGCGACCGGTGGACGACGAGCGGGAACCGACGGCCCCACATTAATGGCAATGCTTTCGAGAGGGTAGTCATGATGATGGCACTAAAGCAGCAGTGGTTCTGTCGATTGTTGGTATGCAGCCTTGCCCTGCTTGGGCTGGTGGGGATGACGCTGGACCAAGCCTGGTCTGCCGCCACGGTCTGGCCGGTGCAGATGCCCTATGAGGCGCCTCCCAAATCCGAGCCGGTGCCCGACGTGTCGGTGGCGCCCAACACGAAGGCCCTGACTCCGGAAGAACTGCAACGGGCGGAGGCGCTGCTGCCGCTGTTGGAAGGGAAGCAGGAGTTTTGGGCGATGGGAGAATTTGTCCACCTGGGCGAGTCGGTCCTGCCGGTCGTGACCAAGGCGTTGACGATGCCTGGTCCGCGGATCCGCTACAATGCCATCGAGACCCTGTCGATGATCAAGGCCCCAGCTGCCGTGCCCGCGCTGCTTGAAACGGCGAAACAGAGCAGCGAACTCCCCCGTATTCGCGAACATGCGCTCCGGGTTGCCGTGCGCCTCGATCCACTCCAAGCCCCGCCTGCCATTGAAGCCATGGGCAAGGATAGCAATTCGTCGATTCGCAAGGCGGCTGCGTTTGAAGCGCGGTACGTCCGTCATAAAGACGTGATTCAGCCGCTCATTGATCTGGTGGGGGATGAGGAGCGATACGTCGCCATGTCCGCCGTGCAGTCGCTGTGGATGTTGACGAGGCATGAGACGGAATTTCACGATTGGGACGCCTCCACCAAGCAGGATCGACAGGCCTGGGCGCAGGAGTGGACTGAATGGTGGAACCTGTCGAAGGATACGTTTGAACTGCCGGAGCCCAAGGGTCGTAAGCGCGCGTTTTAACAGCTAGCAGGTTGTTGAGAAACCCTGGGACCCCCAAATCCTATAGGAATGCAGGAGTTGAAAAGAGTGTTCGGCGTGAACGCAGGAGGCTCAAAAAGGCCGTCCAGCGAGGCCGCAGGGCGGTCCGCGACACGAAGAGTAATGAACGGTCACGTTTGCGGACGCCGGCGAGACGGTGAGCCGGCCGTGTCCGGGGACGAGGCGTCATGTTCTTACCCGCCTACCCCGAGCCTGCCCGGACAAGCTCTTTTCCCATGGGGGTACGTCGAGGGTCTGATCGATGCGAGAACGAAGCTGGCGGAGCATCCTGCGAGGGGGCTGGTGACCGGTTGCGGTTGTTCGAGAGGCCGTGGTAGGTATTTGAGGGATCGGTTGTGCTGCCGAGGTGGGTGGCGCAACGCGGACATTTATACAAGGGTGCAGCATGGCGATACTGGCAATCAGCAAACTCGGGAATCCGATTCTCCGGCAGAAGGCCCTGCCGGTGAACCCGAGCGATATTAAGAAGGTGGCGTTCCAGCAACTCATCGATGACATGTTGGAAACCATGTACGACGAGCCGGGGATTGGTCTGGCCGCTCCACAAGTGGGGCGCTCTCAACAACTCGTCGTCATGGATTGCCCCGGCGAAGGCGGCTTTCCCAAGACGGTGCTCATCAATCCGACGATCCTGTTTTACGGGCCTGAGCAGGCTGAGGGGTGGGAGGGTTGTTTGAGCGTCGATGGTCTGCGCGGCAGGGTGACGCGACCCTCGACTGTGCGGGTCAGGGGACTGGATCGCGATGGGAAGCCGTTGGATTTTGAAGCCAGCGGGTTGTACGCGGTCTGTATCCAACATGAGTTGGACCACCTCATCGGCAAGCTGTTCCTCGATCGCATGAGCGATTTCTCCACGCTGACGCAGATGGAAGAGTTTCAGAAGTACTGGCAAAAAGAACCGGCCAGTGTCATCTGATCTGTCCCAGATCGACGAGTCGTCGTGAACTCCCTCCTGCGCGTACTGTCTTACCTCAAGCCTTTCCGGATGCTGGCTGTTGTGACCTTTGTCTGCGCGGGGCTTGCCACAGCGCTGGAATTGGTCCCTCCCTATCTGGTCAAGATCATCATCGACGACGTGATCCAGTCTAAGCATCCCGAGATGTTGTCTTGGGTGTTGGGGGCGCTCCTGGGGTCCTATGTCCTGCGGAACCTGGTGAGTTCGATGCGGGTGCGCTTCAACAATACGCTCGAGCAGAAGGCCGTCCATGCGCTGCGCATGCAGGTGTTCGGGGCGTTGCAACGACTGTCGCTGAGTTATTTCGAAAATCGTTCGACCGGCGAGATCATGACGCGTGTGACCAGCGACACCGAACACGTCGAGCGAATCTTCGTGGATGGGCTGGAAGGCTTGCTGACCGCCTCCCTGACCCTGATCGGCATCACGATCATGTTGTTTGTGTTGAATTGGAAGCTGGCGTTGCTGTCCCTGGTGCCGATTCCCATCCTGGCCCTGTGCGCCGGGTGGTTTACCCGCCGGGTGCATGGGTATTACGCGCAGATGCGCAAGAGCGTGGCGGAGCTCAATGCCTACCTTCAAGATGCCTTGTCCGGCATCAAGGAAACGATTGGCTTCAATCAGCACGAGCATGAACGGAAGCGGTTCGAAACATTGAGCCAGGCCTATAGCCAAAGCAGTCTGCGTGCCATGTATTTGTGGTCTTGGTACTGGCCGGGCATGGTGTTCCTGGGCAGCACCGGCACGGTCTTGATCTTATGGTATGGCGCGGGGGAAGTGCTGGCGGGTCATTTAACGGTCGGCCAATTGGTCATGTTCCTTTCGTACCTCGGACTGTTTTATACGCCGATCAACGAGATTCACTCGCTCAATCACATGTTGCAACATGCCTTGGCGGCCAGCGAACGCGTGTTCGAAATCCTCGACACCAAGTCGGAGGTCGAAGACCGACCAGGCGTCGTGCCGCCTGTGGAACGGTTGAGGGGCGCGGTGGAGTATCGGCAGGTCTCCTTCGGCTATCGGCCACAGGGTCTCGTGTTGTCCGATGTGAATCTCACCGTCAGGCCGGGTGAGCGGATCGCCTTGGTGGGGCCGAGCGGAGCAGGGAAAACGTCGTTGCTGAAACTATTAATGCGGTTCTATGACGTGCGCAGCGGCGCGGTACTCCTGGATGGGTATGACGTGCGAGACCTGCCCGTGGCGTTCTTGAGAAGTCAGATCGGCCTGGTCCAGCAGGAGCCCTTTCTCTTTAACGGCACGGTACGTGAGAATATTGTCTACAGCGACTTATCCGCTGGCCACGAGCGGGTCGAAGCGGCAGCCCGCGCTGCGCGCGCGCATGACTTTATTAGCCGATTGCCGAACGGGTATGATAGTTGGATCGGTGAACGCGGCGTGAAATTGTCGGTGGGGCAGAAGCAGCGGGTGTCGATTGCACGCGTGTTGCTCAAGGATCCGCCGATCGTGATCTTCGATGAAGCGACCTCCAATATCGATACGGAAACCGAGGTGAAGATTCGCGAAGCGCTGAACGATTTGACCAAAGGGCGGACGACCTTCATCATTGCCCATCGCTTGGCGACGCTGCATGACGTCGATCGCATCATTGTGGTCGAGCAGGGCGCCATCGTCGAGGAAGGCAGGCATGAGGACCTCATGCACCTAGGCGGTGTGTATGCCGGTCTCTATGCAGCCCAGTTTAAAATCTAGCCGGCTTTGAGCGGATCTGTGCCGGATGGGGATTCTGAGAACCGGCGTATTGACTTGGGCCGGCGGCCAATAATAGATGAAGAAGAGGTGAGGGATATATGGTGCTCGTGTATGAACATGATCCATTGGATACCGAGGATGCGCGCGGCAGGTTTTATCACGTCTGTCAGGGACGTGTGTTGCGGAATGAATTGACAGTTCCCTCTCCGGAAACTCCATTCGAATGTCCGGACTGCGGGATCGATTTAGAGACGGAAGATTTTTGGGTGGCTCGGCAAAGGGGGTCGGTGTAGCGCAGGCTGCGCTCACCGGATGACCATATAGGAAAGGGAGTGCGTTATGGCGGGGAGTACAGGCCGAAAAACAGTGTCCGTGTCGCGCGGCTTAATGATGTTGTGCGACGTGTGTTACGAGCAGGTGTTTCTTGAAAAGCTGGTCGACGGCAGGAACTTCGTGTCCGATCACGAATCATTATTCGATACCATTTGCATCGGGTGTACGGATATCAACCGTCCCCTGGTCGACGATATGTTGGGCAGTTCTGAATAATCGTGCTGCGTTCTTCATGAAGCGTCGCAACAAGCCCACCGAAAAAACTGGCCCCTCGACGTGGGCGAACAGCCTGCGGAGGGGCAAGGTGGGGTCGCCGCCCTTTCTCTCTCTTTTACCGCATCACGTTCAGTTCAAACCGACCCAATCACTGCGCCTTCGCACTGGCGCATGGTCGCTCACGTCAAAATGAAACCATATGCCGAGACTTCTGTATGGGTGCGCTTGACGGTATACGCGAATCGGCAGACAATGCGCCCGTTTCACGGAAAGACGAGTCTGATCCAATCATTCTGGCGTTGCCGGACATGTGGCGAAGTCATTCAACGTCGTTGCATGACGCCGATCCGCATAAGGTGCCGTGAAAATGGTTCCATGAGCGCAACTCATTGACCTGACAACGGCTAGGGCCCATAGTTCACGAAAATTGATGGCCCGTTATACGGATAGAAATTTGCAGATTCGGCTCTTATGCGGATCTAACTAAACATTGTTAGCTGCAAAAACACATGTTCGAATCAGCGACGAACACATTTGTTTATTTCGCGTATGGCTCAAACATGCTCTCTCGCAGACTTCGAGCAAGCAAGCGAGCTCCATCTGCGGTAACTATTGACATCGGCTTCGTTCAAGGGCGAAGACTTACTTTTGACAAAGTTAGTCAGGATGGCTCCGGGAAGTGCGATATTGAATTCACGAAG
>JAHFEW010000083.1:12907-18852 GCA_023248215.1 Nitrospira sp. | reverse complement strand
ACGCTTCGTCCTGCCGGTTGCCCGACAACACGCATCACGCGAGGCCAAGGCGACTGGCTAGGTCTTACCTTGTACGACTCTTTCATTCGCGACTCTCCTCCGGCTTCGCGCCGACGCACCCTGACACCATTTCATCGCCAATATCTTGAGGATACTCACGGAGCTGTTGCAGACGGCTCCAATTATTCGATCCACTTGAGCTTTCGTTCTCGCTTTCCGAAAATCATCTCAAAGACGACGGCCTCACCTTCGCCTGCACCAATTCTGTCGAAACGTATGGTAGGGGACAACTCGGCGTGCTCCTGTATAAGTCGTTCCTGCCCCGCCTTTTGTGCAAAGATAGCCTGGCACCCGAAACGACAGACTTGCCGATTGATCATCTCGACTAAGCCAGTGTCCGACAGATCCGCTATCCCCAACCCCTCTGACGCAAACCGATCCCGCCCCGACGAGTCTCCATAGATGATGAGTGACGGACTAACGGGAAACAGCAAGACAACCGGTCCATCAGGCTGAAGAACATATGGCCGCAGGTCAGCGTCCTGAACAGAAGGATCAAACCAGATTACCGGATTGTCACTGGTCAGAAATGGAACATCGGTCTTGTTATGCGTCGCATAGAAGCCAATCTGATCGAACACCTGCCCAATGCCTTGCATCATAGGAACCATGGCATGAATGGATTGGTGGGGGTTGATAGATACTTCAACCTGGTCGAGGATGTCGTCAAAGCCCTCAGGCTTCGGCGATAGCTTCCCTTCCGCATCCAACTGCCGAGCCGCGGCTTTTATGCCTTCCGCGTGTATCTTCTCGGTTACATCGCGACTGGCAGGGACTCGCGCACGCTGCAACGCCATGAATTGAACGATCTCTTCTAAAGAATCATTGACGTTCTCTCGACGATGAAGTTGGTCGACGATCCCTGGCCACTTATCTTCTGTCACTGAAAAGCAATCCTCGAGCGCATTGTGATCTTTCCCGCCATCAGGTCTCGGTTGAGAGTAGTAGTACTTGTGAAATCCTGTGTTGTCCGACGACAGCTGAATGGCTTTGCACGGATCATCCTTACGATAGACAAGGACTTTCCCGGTGCTGTCACAGAAGGACTTCAGATAGGATTTCGGGATGTAATGATGACGTTTCTTGTTCATCGCAGCAGGATACGTTTCAGCTCTGCAATCAAAGAATTTTCCGATTTGCCAATGAAATGTACAGGGGCAGGCTCCTTTTCAGAAACCTGCCCCTGTAGGCCAACACATTTTGACCATCCTTCGAACTAGAGCCTTCCCTTCGTCGAGAGCGCCTTCCCAGCCAACCGCTCCTCTAACATTGTCGCCTAATCCGACGCCTGGCCCAGGCCGTGAAGATCGCTTCCATGATGTGGTGCGTCACGCAGAAAATGTTCTCGATGGTTCTTTTTCAACTCGAATCAAGGTTCGTAATGCTTCGGTCAAAAACTCAGAAGGCCGAAATACCTTCGGGCATCCAGCGAGACCACAACCATGTTACTCCCCTCTGTATACCGCCTGGCGAACGTCCCGCGAACGCCTTTGCGTAACGCGTATTCCGGCAGCACATCGGGTTGCCTCTCACGACCCACTTTCATCGGCTACGCCAATACCCACACTCCTTTGGCTTTGATCTCCCGATACATCGCATCGGGTGCTAAATCGATCTGGCCCGGCCAGACCACGGCACCATGATCGACGTACACCTGGTTGAAATAGGCTGGGTCCTTCAACGGCTCAAACACTCCGCGGAGATGCTCGGGTCTGAAACGAACTTCTCCCGTTAGGCCGTCTGTGAAGCGTACAAACAATCCAAGTGCTTCGAGCGGCTTCACTTCAACGACATCCCAGTACATCGATGTCCTCCTTACAAGAGCGGGGCGATCGGCTTTGGAGATTCCTTTGCCCTGCAGAGATCCCAATCAGTGAGCAATTCCTCACGGTGTAGCTCAACCCTATCCAGCACGAGATCGAGCGCTCGGCGAGGTAACTGCCCCTCTAATACCTGTAGATTCCTAATGTCCACTGTGGCCTTAAACTCCGCATACTCCGCGTGGAAATGTGGCGGGACATGATCGTTGAAAAACATTTTGATGAGAATCCCATAAAACGCGCTAATCGTGGGCATGGTCGACATGATCCCTAGCCTGAGTATGGCCACCCAAAAACGACGTGAGTCTTTTGACACACGACGTTTGCCCCCGCCCTCTCCTCTGCATGAATTCTATGCGCGCTCTGCGTATAAAGCAATTTGACGAAATACTACGGACAGGCTTCTTTTCAGCACCTTTCCTGCCAACTGCTGTTCCAATGTCGTGCCTGATCTCAGGGAGGAACATGGCGTTAGGACTCATTTCACACGACGCTCGCCGATCTTGATTCACTGAAAATATCAATGCTTTCTCCTAGCTTGATGCTCCTCGTTTCTCCAGCTGAGAAGCTGAAGATAAAGTCGAAGTGAGGCGTACCCGGCGGCCGCTATCACAGGATCGTGGCAAGATATTCGATCAAGAGCACGAGACCGGTCCCGCCGGTCGGCAGCGCGATGGCCCCGAACAGTGGATGCTGGGTGAACGGGAGAAACGCGCCCTCGCGATTGTTGTCGATCAAGTCGGCCATTCGCTCAACCTGTTTCCTTTTCGCGGACTCGTCAGGCAGGCCGATCAGTTTGGCTTTCAATTGTGTGATGGCCGTTCGCTTGGCCTCTTCAGCAGACCGCCGCAAGAACACGGCGTTGCCAAACGCGTACGCGGCGTTGAGGCTAAAGATGGCCATGAGCCCGACCGGAAAGTCCCATCGGTCGAAATAGGTGTGGCGCGCGACCCCCATGAGAAAGAGAATGACGAAGGGGGAGTAGAGCATGGAACTGATGACGGCCGTCCGCCGGGCGATCAACTCGATGCCGAACCATTCGTGTAAATAGGCTTTATCCACGCCTCGCTTCACCGCCTCCTTTTCCAGAAGCCTGTCGGGCCATTGGATCTTGGCCGCGATCATCACTTTGATCAAACGCCGGCAGAGTCTGGTGGCGTCCACCACATAGAACATCAACAGCGTCATTCCAATTACGCTTAGCAACAGAATGAGGTAGTTGACCTTCACGCAAACCGGGCCTCGACAAGGCATCGTAGGAAAACCGAACAACAGCATCAACAGGACTCCGAAAAGGCCATAACACAGCGTCTGCGGCACAATGCGTATGACACGGTCCTTCCAGCCCCCGAGTGATTGATATTCCTGCCAGAGATCCATCGCGGGAGCCTGCCTGCCAGGGCGCGAACGCCAATAATGGATTCCCAGGACAGGGTAAGGAATAACCGGCGCGGCGGCCTTGGAACGCATGAAACGAAATCTCCTGGCCAACGCTCGATCGTTTGCTCTCAGACTCCTCGACGAATACCAGATAAAGATCAGACAGAGAACGAACGCGACTAGGCGGATCGTCGCCGTCGGCCAGACACTAATCCCGTCGGTCAGAATAAACGGCTCGCCTGCTGTCCCGTCGCTCATCGCCCACATCAACAAGCCGCCCATGGCTCCCGCAAAGACGGCGAGAAGGACCACGATCCCGAACCAACGTGTGCGGAGGACAGCCCAGAGTTCACTGTTGATCAGCACCATACACAGCATCATCACGGTGATCGCTGAGCCCCCCACGACCATGGTTCTCGTGCTGAGGAGGCCCGGCTTCCCCGTGTCCGGGTCCAGATCCGGGCGCGGAAGATGGATGCTTGCGGGTGCTCCTCGCGGCCGGTCTGGGCTGTTGGGACTGTCAGGACTGATATCGACCGCGCCATGTCGCCCGACTTCATACAGCCGCGGCTTCACCTCGCTTGGAAACGTGACCTTGGTCGAAATCTGCCATTCGCCTGTCGCAGGATCGGACACAATATGCCCCAGCGCCTGCAAGGCTGAATAGAACAACGCCGTCTGGTAGCTGTCGCGAAACGGCGGGATGGGCGTCTGGAGTTTCGGATGGAGTTCCAGCCCGAAGTGTGAGGCGACGACCAGGTTGCGCGTCCATTGCCACTGGGCGGGGTGGGTCATCCTGGCATCCAAATCGGTCGTGAAGAAGATGGCACGGGGGAAGTTGCTCCGTAATGCTTGCAGAATCATCAGCTTGTCATAGACATCGCTGCCTAACACACCGATCGCCTTGAATTCTCCGTCGATCGTTGTTGCTTCCCGCTTCAAGGTCTCCGCCAGCCGGCGGACATAATCCAGCTGGCCACGACCTGCAGGCGCTTCCTCCATGCCCGGCTCGCCCCGCTGCCCCTTGTCTCCCGATTTTCCCTTGGTCTGAGAACCGCCCGCTTCTTTACCGTCCCCCTTAGGCGGCAACTCCCCATCGAGCCCAGCGAGGTACGAATACTGGTGCACCCAACAAGGCCACTCGTCCGTGCGAAGTGTGTTGAGGTCATGCTCGATGTTCCTGTCGATCTTGCCGTCTTTACTCTTCGCCATATTCTCCGCCACCGCGACAACGGTGCGCGGCAGGGCCCGTCCGTACAGGGTATCCCATTCCGAAATCAATGCGACGTGAGGCACCTTGCAATCCTTGCTCACATCCCGGGGAATGGAGAGGTCGACGTTGCGACGCTTCAATTCCTCCACGAGCTGCTCTGCCAGTACTGCGTCCGTCCCGATCGTCCTGATCAACGAAAGACCTTCGTGAGTGAACAACTCTTCGACGCCCCTCTCCGATGCTTCCCTGGGGGAATCGCCCAGCAAAAACGTATCCGCCGCCGTTGCCCAGGAAGAATAAAAGACAATGCCCTTCAACGCCTTGAAGTCCTGGTTAGATGCTTTCCAAGACAGATAGAAAACGAGATCCTTCAATGCTTTCAAGTCTTGATCAGGCGTTGCCCAGGAGGGATACAGGCGATGGTCCTCCGATGCGTTCTTATGATGACGATCTTTCAACTCACTCAGCATGGCGCGCAGGGTACCGGAGGTTCGGGGGCTCAACACCCTGTACCTCGTGGACTCCTGACCGAGCGTGCCGTTCAGGTGAACCACGAGGTGCCCCAGAGACAGGAGCGGATTCGGACTGAAATCCTGGTCTTTGAGCCAGAGAATCAGCACATGTTGCGAACTCCGAATGTGTGGCTTCGGGATAAACCATTCGATCGGGACGACCAAGGTCGGACCAGATTGCCGCTGCCACTCGAAAAATCGAATATATTCCCCTGACTCCGGCATGTAGCCGGCCGCACCCAACGCCGACACCACGGCATAGCGGTCCTTCAGTCTCGATTCCACTCCATTGGCATAGGGGCTCCCGTCCACAAACACCGGCAACACACGAAAATCAGATGGTGCGCCCGCTTGCTGGATCGCCTTCACGAGATCATGAAAAGCATGATGCGACGTCGCTATTCTCTCACCGTCAGGTTTTGATCCTGCCTCCTTGAGCTGATGTGTCGAAACGGCCTCGAACGGATCCTGCCAGAGTCGGGATTGAACCCGATCCGCACTCACAGACACATTCTTTTCCGCTTCCTTATCGATCGGCCGCGAGGTCTTGAGCGGAACCTGGTAGATGATGAGACTGCTCACCACCGCCAACACCAATGCCACCATGCCGGTCAACGGCAGCTTGGATTTCTCGTCTTTTTGTTCTGCCATGTGAGAAACCTGTCTCCTTGCTGGGGCCCGTCAGCGCATCACAGATGGTCGCCCTCCTGACGCATGCGGGCTTGAAACTGGATGTGCAACTCGAGCGATCCGCCGCTGTCTGACACCACACCGTGGGTGTCAGACAGAAAGAGCATTGCCGTGATCGACAGTTGGCGACAGGCTAATCTTGAGGAAAGAAACTGTCAACGGAGGGACTGGCGAAATGCTGCGAGGTCAGACGCCCGCGATCTGATGCTCCTCCAGCCGGCTTGCTCCCTCTTCATGGAGGGCGGCCTGTTTGGTCTCCCACTGCGCGCC